>JBDTIR010000523.1:0-3364 GCA_039936275.1 Isosphaeraceae bacterium
TGTCACCCAGACACCTGGATAACCACCTTGCCGGTCAAGGTGCCGGCGTGGTTCAGGGTGTTCGCTTCCAGAAAGCGATGCGCCTCGGCTGACTCAGCCAGGGGGAAGACGCGGCCAACGACGGCCCGGAGTTGGCCCGCCTCCACCCATCGGTTGATGTCTCGGGCGCATTGACGTTGTTCATCGGGTGAGGCGTTAAACATGGCGAAGCCGTGGAGCGAGCAATCACGAGGATAAAACGATCCCAGGGGCAAGGTCGGCTTGGCCGCGCGTCCGGCCATCACGATCATCCGGCCGCGTTTGCGGAGTAACGGGATCGCGGTTTCGAGATCGGGCTCGCGCTGGGTTTCGTACCAGACGTCGATCCCGTCTTCGGCGAACTCGCGGAGCCGAGCGGGGACGTCGTCGGTCTTGTAATTCAGCACCAGGTCGGCGCCGAGGCTCTTGCAGAGTTCGAGCCCTTCCGCCTTGCCGGCGGTGGTTGCCACGCGAGCGTCCGTCGCCTTGGCCATCTGAACGACCATCGAGCCCACGCCGCCGCTGCCTCCGGAGACGTAAACCGTCTCTCCAGCCGCAAGGTTGGCGCACTGAAAAAGGCCGAGATGCGCCGTGATGCCGACCAGGGCCATTGAGGCCGCGTCGATGTCGCTGAGGGCTTCGGGAGTCGGGTAGAGCCAATCCTCATTGACCGTTGCGAGTTCGGAGGTCGCCCCTTGGCGACCAAACATCCCCTGGTTCGAGCCCCAGACCCGGTCGCCGACCTGGAACCGGGTCACTCCCGAGCCCAGCCGTTCGACCGTTCCGGCCAGGTCCGAGCCCACCACGTAGGGGAAGGCCATCGGCATGCTGATCGTGCCCGCCCTGAGATAGAGGTCAATCGGGTTTAACGCCGCCGCGCCGACCCTGACCAGGACCTCATTGGGGCCCGGCTCCGGCGTGGGCAACTCGCCGACCCGGATTGACTCGGGTGGCCCGACGGCGTCGATGTACGCGGCTCGCATGGTTCGAACTGACTCCAAATAAGGACAAACGCGAGGAGGCGGGGAACCCGGCATAATTCTTCAAAAATATATCACTTAATTAATCAAGGGACACCTGGATTTCGTTGTCCACGACGCGAACCGGATAGGTGGCGACCCTGCACCGCGAGCCGCCGATGTGGCGGCCGTCCTGGAGGCTGAAGACCCAGCCGTGCCAGGTGCAGGTCACGGTCTTGTCATAGACGATGCCCTCGCTCAAGGGGGCTCCTTGATGGGGGCAGGCGTCGTCGATGGCGTAGTAGTTTCCGCCGTCAAGGAAGACGGCGATGGCGCGCCCATCAATCTCGAAGTAACGGCCCTGCCCTTCGGGAATCTCGGACACACGGGCGACGGTATGAAATGTCTCAGCAGTCACCACAAGACTCCAGAGCGTCCGGCGAAGTATTCTTAAATCCCTTGCGACGCAGTCCAGCGCGACGGGCGATTGGCCGGTCGGACATCGCGGAGCGAACACCCCCATCATAGCGGTCGTGACCGGCCGAGCGAAACCCCGAGGCCGCCCCGAAGGAGGTTCGAGACGAGGAGTGAGGTCGCCTAGCCTCCGCATGAACTCGTCTATCACCTCAACTTCCAGTTGGCGTATTATGGAACGATCCTCAAAAGGCCACGTCCCGGGCGAAACTCCAGGACGCGAAGGGCGGAACCGAGCCGAGTCAGATAAACTAATCATGCCGGAACGTCCCTCTATCTGCGTTTTCTGTGGTTCCTCGAAGGGGGCGCGACCCGCCTATGTTGACGCGGCCCGACGGGTTGGTTCGGCCCTGGGACGCAATGGCCTGGGCCTGGTCTATGGCGGCGGCCGGGTCGGCTTGATGGGCGTGGTCGCCGACGCGGTCCTGGCCGAAGGGGGACGGGTCATCGGCGTGATTCCCGACCCCTTGGCCTTGAAGGAGATCGCGCACCACGGCCTGACCGAGTTGATCGTCGTGCCCGGTATGCATGAGCGCAAGGCACTCATGGCCAGCCGAAGCGCCGGGTTCCTGGCCTTGCCCGGAGGCGTTGGCACGTTCGAGGAGCTGTTCGAGGTCTTGACCTGGGCGGTTCTTGGCCTGCATTCCAAGCCGATCGGCCTCTTGAACGTCGAAGGGTATTACGACCCGCTCCTGGCCTTGCTCGACCGCGCCATCACCGAGCAGTTCGTTCGCCCTGAGCACGCGGCCTACCTGAGTGTCTCGACCGATCCGGAGACCCTGGCGTCCACCTTGCTGGCCCGGGTTCCACCTCCTCCTGGTCCGAAATGGATCGACCTGGACCAGAGCTGAAAGCGACGTTGTCGCTTGAGGACGAAGGGAAATGGACTTGGGGGAGATCACGCGACTGACGCCGCTCGACCTGCTCGACGTCCTGATTATCAGCTACGTCATCCTCCGGTTCCTGCTGCTCTTCCGAGGCACGGCGACGCTCCAGGTCCTGATCGGCCTGGGGTTCCTGCGGGTGATGCTGATCTTCGCCAGAGCCAGTAATTTGGTGATGACGAGCTGGCTGCTCGAAGGGATCAACGCGGTCGCGGTGCTGGTGATTGTGGTCGTCTTCCGCAACGAGATTCGCGAGGTCTTGCTTCAGTCCAACCCGGCCAGGCTCTTGATCGGCCGCCCGGAGAAAGCCCGAGCGGTGGACTTGCCGGTCGTGGCTGAGGCCGCGTTCCGGCTTGCCGCCACCCGAACCGGCGCCTTGCTCGTCTTTCCCAACCGCGACAAGCTGGGCGAGCACGTCCGCGAAGGAGTTGCCCTTGGCGGCCAGTTCAGCGGGGCGGTCTTGGAGAGTCTCTTCGCCAGGACGAGTCCGGTCCACGACGGCGCCGCCGTGATCCGAGGGGGCCGGATCGATCGGGTCGGGGCGATTTTACCGCTCTCGACCCGGAGCGGCCTGCCTCCAGAGTTCGGCACTCGCCACCGCGCAGCCGTCGGTCTCAGCGAAGTTTGCGACGCGATCGTGGTCATCGTCTCCGAGGAACGTGGTGAGGTCTCGATCGCCCAGCGCGGCCTGGTCGAACCGGTCGAGGACGCCCAAGCCCTGGAGCGGCTCTTGCGGCATCGGCTGCTCGGTCATGTCGATGGAAAGCGTTCCACGGGCTGGACCGCCGAATTGATCCGGCAAGTGGGAGGCTACCTGGCGGTCTTCCTGCTGGTCTCGGCCTCCGTCGTCACCTGGCGGGCCTACTTCGGCGAACGGGTTTCGGTGAAGAACCTCAACGTGCCGATTAATTTCCGCAATGTGCCTGCTGGACTTGATTTACAGAATACAACGTCCGATGAGGTCACGGTTCAGGTTGGCGGTCAAGGCCCCTTGTTCAACGCCTTGAGCCCGGATCAAGTCGTCGCCTC
>JBDTIR010000524.1:0-1894 GCA_039936275.1 Isosphaeraceae bacterium
CGATCCAGCATCGCGTCTCGCCGCTCTGGTTGATCGCGGCCTACATGGTGATCTCGCTCGGCGAGCTGATGCTCAGCCCGATGGGCCTGTCTTTGGTCTCGAAGGTGGCCCCCGCCCGGATGCGCGGGCTCTTGATGGGCGGCTGGTTCGTCGCCACGGCCATCGGCAACAAGCTGACCATGATCGGGGCTTACTGGGACGTCTGGACTCACTCGAAATTCTTCGCCGTGCTGGGAATGCTCTGTCTGGGGATGGCGGTCCTCTTGTTCCTCTTGATCCGACCACTGAAGCGGGCCATGCCCGGCATCTAGCCGACGTTCGACCCTCGGAGCCCATCGACGATGCGCCTTCTCCTGAGCTTGATTGCTTTGTCCGTCTTGGCGGCCCCGGTCCTCGCGGCCGGTCGCGCGATCAACGTGGACGACCTGCTCGCCGTCAAGTCGGTCGCCGACCCGCAGGTCTCGCCCGACGGCAACCTCGTCGTTTACGTCGTCTCGGAGATCGACCGCGCGACCAATAAAACCAATAGCGACCTCTGGCTCGTCCCCGTCTCTGGCGGTGAACCGAAGCGGTTAACGACCGCCCAAGGGGCCGACAACCATCCCCGATGGTCCCCAGACGGCAAGACGATCGCGTTCGCCTCCGACCGCGCCGGCTCAACCCAAATCTGGCTCTTGCCCATTGACGGCGGCGAGGCCCGGCAACTCACCAAGTTGCCCATCGACGTCGCCGGCCCGATCTGGTCCCCCAAAGGAGACAAGCTCGCCTTCGCTGCCGAAGTCTACCCCGGCTCAACCCCCGAGGAAACCGCGAAGAAGGACAAAGAAAAGGCCGACGACAAGAGCAAGGCCCGCATCTTCGATCACCTGATGGTCCGCCACTGGACCTCCTGGAATGAAGGCAAGCGAAGTCACCTGTTCATCTGCGACGCCAAGACCGGCAACGCGACCGACCTGACCCCCAAGCTCGACGTCAACACCCCCCCTGCCCCATTCGGCGGGTCGAGCGATTATGCGTTCTCGCCCGACGGCAAGGAACTGGCCTTCACCGCAGAACCCTTGAAGAACACGGCCTGGTCGACTAATACCGACATCTGGACCGTCCCTTCCGAGGGTGGCGAGGTGAAAAACCTCACGGCCGACAACGAAGGAGGGGACGCCCAGCCGTCCTATTCGCCGGACGGAAAATGGCTCGCCTACGTCCGCCAAACAAGGGCCGGCTTTGAGGCCGACCAGTGGGTTTTGACCTTCCGCAATCGCGAGAGCGGCGCGGTGAGCGAGTTGACGCGGACCCTCGATCGCTCGATCCATTCCTTCGCCTGGGACTCCAGCACGGAGCGGACGATGGTCGCCGTGATCGACGACCACGGGACCTTGCCGATCATCCGATTCCACTACGGCGTCAACGGCGACAAGGTCGGGGCGCACTTTCCGCAATTTCCGCCGCAAGTGGATGGCGTGGCAGTTGTCAAAGGAGGCGTGAACTCAGCGGTCCAGACCGTCGCCTCGGAGAACGACGCGCCAGATCGCACATTGGTCTTTGTCCGCCACAGCGCCGACCGCCCCGCAGAATTGTACAAAGCGGTCGTTGGGGCCTCGTCAGTCGCACCTCATCCCAAAGAGCTAACCCAGTTAACCCAACACAACACCCCCTTGGTTTCTGACCTCGATCTGCCCAAGGCGGAGGGGTTCA
This sequence comes from Isosphaeraceae bacterium, assembly GCA_039936275.1. GTDB lineage: Bacteria > Planctomycetota > Planctomycetia > Isosphaerales > Isosphaeraceae > JBDTIR01. The sequence continues at coordinate 1,693 of JBDTIR010000524.1, forward strand.
CCTTCAAGGGGGCTGACGGCGACCCGGTTTCCGGCTGGCTGGTTCGTCCCCCCGGATTCGATGAATCCAAGAAATATCCGGTCCTGTTCTTGATCCACGGCGGCCCGCAAGGGGCCTGGCACGATGACTGGCACGCGCGTTGGAATTATCAAATGTTCGCGGCGCCAGGCTACGCCCTCGTCGCGATCAACCCGCGCGGCTC
>JBDTIR010000525.1:0-5934 GCA_039936275.1 Isosphaeraceae bacterium
ACTTCGCTCAGTTGCAAGCGGATTTGTCGGCCGTGGCGAACTGAGGCCGATCGTGTGCCGATGGCTCTCGAATGAGTCGGTCGGCGCAGTCCTTTGTCGACAATCGCGCCGGTCGATCACGAGCCGACACCGGATCGGCCGGAACGGAACGAGGTTCACGACGGTCGATTCAGGATCGGCACGACCTCGGTCTGAAGTCCGCCGGTGACGTGGACCTGGCCGTCGGCGGCGACGAAGACGTTGATTTCGCTGCGGACGCCGAATTCGGGAAGGTAGATGCCGGGCTCGACCGAGAAGCAGGTTCGGCGGAGGACGAGCCGCTCGTCGTGCGTCTCCAGGTTGTCCATGTTGGCGCCGTTGCCGTGGGTTTCCTGGCCGATGTTGTGGCCGAGCCGATGGACGAACTGGTCGCCGTAACCGGCCTCGACGATGACCTTGCGGGCGGCGTCGTCCACTTCCCAGCCATGCAAGGGGCGGTCGGCCTTGAAGGCGTCGCGCACCAGGGAGATCGCGGCGTCTCTGGCTCGCGCCACGATCTGGAAAATCTCTTCATATCGAGCTGGAACATTGGTTCCCACGAACCCGACGCGGGTCAGGTCGCTGTAGACAGCCCTTGGCTGGTCGAGTTTGGCCCAGAGGTCGATCAGGACGAAGTCGTCAGCCTTGATCTCGCCGTCATGCTCTGGGGTGGGTTCATAGTGGGGGTTGCCGCTGTGCGGGCCGACGGCGACGATCGGCGGGTGATACGTGGTCAAGCCGTGCTGATGGAAGTGGTCCATGATGGCCGCCTGGACTTCGGTCTCGCGCACCGACCCTTTGGTTTGGACCCGCTCGGCGATCAATGACCAGGCCATGTCGAAGGCCGACTTCGTGACGACTTCGGCGTCAAGGTGCAGCCGCCACTGGTCGTCGTCCCAGGTGGCTTCGAATTGCTGGATCAGGTCGCCCGAGGAGACGACTTCGACCCCCAAGGTGCGCACCAGTTCGACCGTGCCGGCGTCCACCCGAGAGACGTAGGGGTTGCTGACCCCCTGGGCGTATTCCATTGCCACCCTGGACAGACCGCCGACCAGGCTAGCGATTCCGGCCTCCAGGTCTTGCCAGCGGAGGTAAACCCGCGTCTCTCCGGGGAGGTGGTCGAGCGCCCCGGTCTCGATCCGGTGGACCAGCTTTTGAGGACGGCCCGAGGCGGGAATCAGGTAGAAGAACCGCCTGGTTCCCGGGGTCTGGCCGTCAAGGTCCAGCACCCGGCGGGCCAGGACGTTGTTCCCCCGGAAGTCGTAAAGCAACCAGCCGTCGAGACCGAAGCTGCGGATCGCGGCTTGAACGGCGTCAATATCGAACATGATGATCTTTCAAGGTCGAATTTATTGGAGACGTTGCCAGAGCTTGTCGAATACCTCGTGAAACGTCGAGACCAGGCGGCGGTCGTGGGTGACGATGAAATTGTCTTGATTGTACGCCGAGGCCCCTCGGGTCCAGTTATAGCTTCCGGTGAGCAAGGCTGATCCATCAAAGATCGCGAACTTGTGATGCATGTGGTATTCGGTGCGGTCAATGCGGATCGGGATGGCGGCGGCGCGGAACCGATCAACGTCGGAGCCTTCGTCGTGCGCCTTGTCGTTATCGGTGATGATCCGGACGGCGACGCCTCGGCGGTGCGTTTCGAGGATGGCGTCAGAGAGGCGGTTGTCGGTGATCGTGAAGACGCAGATGTCGACGCTGCGCGCCGCCTCGGTCAAGAGATGGGCGATTCGCCGAGGCCCCTGGTCTCCAGGACTGAAATACGCTTCGACAGACGCTGGGCCCTGGGTGTCGCCGGGCTTCGGATCGAGGGCCTTGACGACGGCTTCCAGCCAGTTCAAGACGTTTTGGTTTTCGGCCGGCGTTGATGCGGCGCGTGCCAGTTCGAAGGCGCGTTGGCGGATTGCGGCGCGATCGACGTCGCGGTTGATCGTCTCGAAGGCGGTGTTCAGGGCATGCCGCTCCTTTCGGGAGAGGCGGGCGTCGTCGAGGGTTTCGATCAGGAGGGCGTCGATCGCGCTGGGGATCATCCAGACCTCAAAGGGGGGCCAAGGAGACTCAAAGGACGAGGGCTAGATCAAGGGACGATCTTGAGCACGCGGTTGTTGCTGCTGTCGGAGATGTAGAGGGGTCCGTCGGGGCCGACGTGGACGCCGTGGGGCTGGCTCAGTTCGGCCTCGGTAGGTGGCCCGCCAAGCCCTTTGGAGCCTTTTTTCCCGGTCCCGGCGACCAGGACGACTTTCCTATCCTTGGGCAGGTATTTGAGAACCCGGTGGTTCTCGGTATCGGCGATGAAGACGTCTCCGTTGCGTTGATTGATGCTGATGTACTTCGGGCCGTTGAGCTGCACGCTCAAGGGGTCGCCGTCTCCGAGCGATGCGCCGGCCTTGCCGGTGCCGATGATCGTGTGGATCTTGCCGTCAGGGCCAACGACCCGGACGGCGTGGCCGGAACGCTCAACGATATAAACATTGCCTTCGCCATCAGCGGCGACGGCCCTGGGGTCAACCAAAGGGGACTCTTTGGCATTGGCGCCGTCGTCGGGAAGGCCGCGTTTGCCGTTGCCTGCGATGGTTTCCACCAGGCCGGTGCCAAGGTCCACGGCCCTGATCCGGTGGTTGTCCAGGTCGGCGAGGTACATATGCTTGCCGAGCGGGTCGAGCGCGATGCAGTAAACCCCACCGAATTGAGCGTTAAGCGCCGGGCCGCCGTCGCCGTCGAAGCCTTTCTCGCCAGTGCCGGCGAACGCGGAGATCCGGCCGGTGGCCGGGTCGATCTTGCGGACGCGGTTGTTCCAGGTGTCAGTTATGTAAATGGTGTTCCCGGGACTGACGACCAGGCTGTGCATGCCGTTGAACTCGGCGTCAAGCGCCGGGCCGCCGTCGCCGTGGTCCCCTTTTCGGCCGGTCCCCGCGAACGTCGTCAAGACGCCTTTGCGATCGACCTTGCGCACCCGATGGCCGACCATCTCAACAATGTACATCGACCCCTCATGGTCAAAATCAACGCCAAAGGGGGCGTCGAGCGATCCCAAGACGGCGGCGGACCCGTCGGGACTGTGGCCGGTTCCCGCGACCAGGATAAGCGATTCGGCGCGGGTTGAAGTAAAGCCCGCGAGCAACACAAAAGCAGCGAACGCAGCCAATCGGGGTGGAGAGATCATGGTTGTCCTTTGATTCTTGAATGTGCATTATTAAGATATTCGGACGAGATCAAATCATTTTTGTTCTTGACGTTATCCGACGGGTCGTCTGGCAACAGGGGGCGTTTTTTTGTGCCAGTCGGTCGCGGCTTCAAAGGCGGCGCCGACGCGGAGCAGGAGGAGTTCGTCAAATGGGCGGCCGACGAGTTGCAGGCCGATGGGCAGGCCGGTTTTTGAGAACCCGCAGGGGACCGACAGCCCTGGCTGTCCGGTCAGATTGAACGGCAGGGTGTGGTCCAGGAAGGCGCGCACCAAGGGATGTTCCTCGCCGTTGAGGGTCACGGTCGTCGCGCCGATCGGGGTGGCGACGATGGGCGTGGTGGGCGTGACGAGGACGTCGAACCGGTTCCAGAGGTTGCGATATTCGGCGATGATCCGGCGTCTGGCCTGCTGAGCGGCGAGGTACTGGGTGGCGGTAATGAAGAAGCCGGCGACGAACGAGCTGCGGACCTCGTCGCTTAACTTGGCGCCTTGAGCTTGATCGCGGATCAAGGGTTCATGTGCGGCTGAGGCTTCGCTAAAGATGATGGCGCGATGCGCTCCGCGCACGGGGTCGATTGAGGGGAAGGGGACGTCGATCAAGGTTGCCCCGGCGTCTTTCAAGACCTGGAGCGCCGCTTCGATCGCATTGGCGACGTCGGGTTCCATGGTTTCGAGAAAGTGCTGATGAGGGATGCCGATGCGGACGCCTTTGGCATTGCCGACGAGGGGGTTGAGTCCTTCGGGCACGGGCAATTGGCTTGAGGCGGGGTCTTTGGGATCATGACCGGCGAGGACGCCGAGCAACGCGGCGGCGTCGGCAACGGTGCGGGTCATGGGTCCGACCGTGTCCATCGACCAGCTCAAGGGGATGCCGCCGTGTCGACTGACCCGGCCGTAGGTCACTTTCAGGCCGACGACGCCGCAGAGCGCGGCGGGCATCCGGATCGAGCCGCCGGTGTCGCCGCCGAGCGCGGCCAGGGCCATGCCGGTGGCCAGGGCGACGGCGTTGCCTCCGCTGCTGCCGCCAGGAATGCGGGTGGAATCCCAGGGGTTCTTGCAGTCTCCAAAATGGGCGTTCTGGCTGGTGAAGCCGTAGGCGAACTCATGCATCGACGACTTACCGACCAGGACGCAGCCGGCCGCTTTCAGCCTGGCGACGGCGTTGGCGTCGTCCTTGGGCACAAAGTCGGCGAGGGCCTTCGAGCCGGCCGTCGTGCGGACCCCCGCGGTGTGGAAGCTGTCCTTCACCGCCAGGGGGACGCCGGCCAGGGGGAAGGTTTTTCCCCCTTTGATGGCGCGATCGACCGCCTCGGCCGCATCGAGAGCCTGGGCGTCAGTGACGGTGATGAAGGCGTTGAGGGAATCGTCGAGCCTCTGGATTTGCTCCAGGGCTGCTTTGGTGACTTCGACTGCGCTGAGTTGCCTGGCGTTGACGCGCCTGGCGACGTCAAGGGCCGTGGTGGTGGTCAGGTCGATCATGGTGTCCAGCCTTCATCCTCGAAGGTCATGGCGGGTTCCGCGCCGTCACGGTCGTCGGGTCCAACGTCGTCGATCTCGTCCATCAAGGAGCGGAGCAAGGGGAGCAAGGCGTGAATTTCAATGTCGTTCAAGTCCAGCCCGATCAGTTCGCTCGCCATCCGGTGTACGGTCTCGGCCGAGACGGTCCGGTCGCGGTCGGCGGCCATGAGGGAATTCCTCCAGTCAAAGAGAACCGAGCGGCCCGACCTCCGGTTGCGCGTTTGCGTCCGCGAGTCGTCCGCTTCCTTCTCGCACAACCATAGCCTGACCAACCCGGCCGATCAACGGGGTTCCCTCCCGGGCCGATCGATCAAGCACGCGAGCCCAGCGCCAACGGCCAGACCCATAAGGTCCGCCAGGCCGTCAAGCACGCTCGCCTCACGACCGATCATCGGCAAGTCTTGCCCCAGTTCCGAGACGACCGCGAGCGCCAGGCCGCCGATCAAGACCCACAAGAGCCTGGTTCGCGTAGGCCTGCCCCAGAGCCACAACGTCGAGATCAGGAAAAACATCGAAAAGTGGATGGCTTTATCTAGATGTGGGATCCGTATGTGAGAAGTGGTCTCGCCCTCGGGAAGCATGCGGCGGGGGAGCCAGCACAGGACCAAGACCACGACAACCCAGGCCGAGGCGAGCCGATCGAGCCAGATTCGTTGTACAGCCTTCAAGTGTAACCAGCCCGGAGAATCGCGATGCGCTGTCATTCGAGATCATTTCCGGATGGTTTTTTCGATCAACTCGATTTGTCTTGACTGGGTTGAAGGTCAACGACGGCTCGACGTCGGAACGATTCCCCTCTTGGCGAACTCGTGCCGTGATCATCGTTCAAGAATCCGTCCAAGGTCAAGCCGAACCGAGGCGTGGGCGGGTTGTGGGGCGGCTTTGATCCCAGTCATTACTTTGAAAGTGGCTGATGGGGATGTTGGTTCGCGACGGTGGGGTCTTTTCGATTGGAAACTCGTCTGCGTTCGCTCAGAGTCGTTAAAGACGCCTCGCGCCTGGCTGTCAAGGTCGGAACTGGGACCGGCCCATCCATCGAACGACGGATGGGCCGGGGAAGAAGTCCAAATCGCTCAGCGACCGAAGAACTTCGGCACGTTGACGTTGTAGAAGGCTTGTTCCAGGCGTTCCAGGATCAAGGCGAAGTTGAGGATCGCGATGTCACCCTCCTTGGAAGGCTCGGAGGGGAGGGTCGGCAGTGGGCCGTT
>JBDTIR010000526.1:0-9356 GCA_039936275.1 Isosphaeraceae bacterium
TGCTGCCCGTGTACTGGGCGCTCCGCAACCGGCTCCTGGCGCAGAATATCCTGTTGCTGGCGGCGGCCTATTACTTCTATGGGTGCTGGAACCCCAAGTTCCTGTCGCTCCTGATTCTCTCCACCGTGATGGACTACGCCTGCGGCCTGGCCGTCGATCGGATCGAAGCGCCTGGCAAGCGGAAGCTGTTCGTCGCCTTGAGCATGGCGCTGAACCTGGGGATGCTGGGTTACTTTAAATACTGCAATTTCTTCGCCGAGAGTTTGCACGACGCTTTATTGCGTGCTGGTATACAAGTGTCGATGCCAACCTTAAATGTTGTCTTGCCGATCGGGATCTCATTTTACACCTTCCAGTCAATGAGCTACGTCATTGACGTCTACCGCAAACATATTAAGCCGACGCGAAACATCATTGAGTTCGCGGCATTCGTCTCGTTCTTTCCGCACCTGGTCGCCGGACCGATCATGCGGCCGACGACGCTCTTGCCGCAAATCGAGCGCAAGCGTCGATTCGACCTTCAGCAATTCTATCAAGGGGCGTACCTGGTCTTCTGGGGCCTGACCAAGAAGGTGGTCGTGGCCGACAACCTGGCCGTGTTCGTCAACGACCTCTTCGGCAAATGGCAGACGATTGACGGCGGCCTGGCCTTGCTGGCGATTTATGCGTTCGCGTTCCAGATTTATTGCGACTTCTCAGGCTATACCGACGCAGCCCGAGGCATCGCTAAGATGCTGGGGATCGAACTGACGCTCAACTTCAACCTGCCGTACTTCGCCACCAGCCCGAAAGACTTCTGGGCACGCTGGCACATCAGCCTCTCCACCTGGTTGCGCGATTATCTCTACATCCCTCTGGGTGGTAATCGCCGGGCAAGCGGCAACCTGGCATTCAAGCTGATCTTCGCGGTCATTGCCGCGGGCTTGGCGTGGTATATCTTTGGCCCGGCTCGGCATGTGCCAGTAATGCGTTCTGATAAGTTAATGGCGATCATCCTCCTGGTCGTTCTTGGCTTGGCGATCGTCTTTCCGATGCGCGAGAAGGTCGCCTTGTATCGCAACCTGATGCTTACGATGGTCATTGGCGGTCTCTGGCACGGGGCGGCCTGGACGTTCGTGGTCTGGGGTGCATATCAAGGCGTGCTTTTGGTCGGGCACCGCATGCTCCAGCCCTTGCTTGATCGGATCCAACCGACCGAACCGATCGACCGGGCCTGCTGGAAGGCGGTTCGGATCTTCGTGACGTTCCACCTGGTCTGCATCGGCTGGCTCTTCTTCCGCGCCCATTCGATGGAACAGGCTTGGGGAATGCTGGGTGCGATCGTCCACAAGTTCGCGATTCCACGATCCGACGTCCTCTTGCCGATCACCATCTGCATCGTCCCCTTGGTGATTTATCAACTCGCCCAGTACTTGTCACGAGACCTGGACGTGGTCAGCCGGACCCCTTGGTATGTGCGCAGCGTTCTGTACACGACGCTCTTTTATGCATTCATCCTGGCTGGTGAATTCGGTGGCAGCCAGTTCATCTACTTCCAGTTCTGACCGGTCATTGTTTTTTCAATGAAAGGCTGTTCATAAATCGTTTGATTTGTGGACGCCTCAAGACCTTCAACGGTCTTCGATCGGAAAAAGGGAGTCACGTCGATGAGTGGTCCGGGTCGGAATCGACTGCGACGCGGCGTCCCTCGAGGCATGCTCGGCGCGCTTCTGCTGATCGTCCTGACCGAACGGTACGTGGCCAGGCACGCCCTCGAGTTCGTCAGGCCGGAAAACTGGGAGTGGCGCTTGAGCGCGCGGGAGTCTCAACGACAGGCGTTGAAAGCAGACGTGCTTGGCTTCGGCACGAGCATGGTCAAGATGAGCGTGATCCCGAACGTGATCGAGCAACGATCCGGGCTGCGCGTCTACAACCTTGCGGTCTGCGGCGGCTTGCCGCCGGCGAGCTATTTTCTGTTGCGACGCGCCCTGGAATCTGGAGCGAAACCCAGGTCGCTGGTCGTTGATTTTCACCCGCACTTCATCACCAAAGACCACTGGCAGGCCGTCGGATACTGGCCCGACCTGCTTGACCTGCGCGACGCGCTTGACCTGTCCTGGACCGCACACGACGCCACGTTCTTCGCGCACACCATGCTCGCTCGGTCGATTCCAAGTATTGGCGTCCGGTTTCAGATTCGCGCCGAAGTCCGCTCGGCCTTGCGAGGCGTCGATCAATCCTTGCGGAATACCAACCGCAACCGTAATCGCCAGATCGTCTGGCGCGACCGGGGGGCCCTTACCGGAGGGAGGAACCCACAGTTCCAGGGTTCTATCGCAGCATCATACACGCCCATGTTCTTGAAAGAAGAATGGCGTTGTGATCCAATTCAGGAAATTTATATTCGTAGATTCCTAACTCTTGCCGCCAATCACGGCGTCCCGGTTTACTGGCTCGTGCCGCCGCTGACCCCGGAACTGCAAGACAAGCGAAACCGAGACCATCTCGACGCCCCTTACGACCGATTTGCACACACGCTCAAGGATGAGTTTGCGAACCTCGTGGTGCTCGACGGTCGGAAATCAAACTATGAGCATGAGGTATTTCTCGACGCCGCCCACCTGGATCGACAAGGGGCGACCGTCTTGAGTTCGGACCTCGCCGATCTACTTGGCCATGGCATCGGCGGCCAGTCCGGGTCGCGCTGGCTCAGCCTCCCAAGGTATCAAGAACAGCCAGTCCAGAGATTCGTGGAAGCCAGCGCTCTCCAGCACGGTTCGCCGAAGGTGGTGCGTTGATGAGTTCGAACGTCCCTTGGTTCAGGAACCGTCGGCCGCCTTCGGGTCTGATCGGGGCGATGCTTCTGATCGTGGTTGTAGAAGGGGTTGTCTCAGGTTACAGCCTCGACGTCGTCCGGTTTGAACAGTGGGTGTGGGCGAGCGCCGCCAGGGCGGCCCAGCATGACGCGCCGGGGTGCGACACGCTCGCCCTTGGTTCAAGTATGGTGCTGATGGGGGTTTTACCCCAGTCGATCGAGCAGCAGACTGGCGGGCGCGTGGCGAACCTCGCCGTGATGGGAGGCATCACGGAAAGTAGCTATTTCTTGCTGAAGCGCGCTCTCGACGCGGGCGCGAACCCGTCCAGGGTGATCGTGGATTTTCACCCGTATTTCCTTACCGAGGACCACTGGCAGACGTCGCGTATGTGGCCTTTTCTCCTTGATACGCAAGACACCCTGGATCTAGCCTGGACTGCTCGCGACGCGGAGTTTTTCGGCGTGATGACGGTTGCGAGGGCATTGCCGACGCTCAGGGTACGATATCGGCTCCGAACCGCCATCCTCTCGGCGTTTCAAGGGACGTATCAATCATTGCGAACAGAGAACCTGGAAACCCTGGCAAAACTCAACCGTAATCAAGGAGCACTTCCCACCCCGGAAGACCCCTCGTTTCAAGGGGTGGTCGGGCCTCACTATGGATCGATGCTGCTTACACAACCGTGGCGATGTCGGCCAATTCATGCGAAATATCTCAGGAAATTCCTCGCGCTGACCGCGTCAAAAGGTATCCAGGTTTACTGGGTGATCCCTCCCGTGGCCCCCAACCTGCAAACCTGGCGCGATCAGCGAGGTCTTGAGGTTCGATACGATCAATTCGTCCAGGCGCTTCAGGCGAAAGCGCCTCATCTCGTCGTCGTCGACGGTCGTCGATTGGATTATCAAAACGCCGCGTTTCTCGATGCATCGCACCTGGGGAATCGGGGGGCGATCGCCTTCAGCGCCGACCTGGCCAGGTGTCTCGACAGCGAACGTTCATCGACCGGCCCACGTTGGCTCACGCTCCTTCGCGACCAGGATCATCGTGTCGAGAGGTTCGCGGAACAGGACGAGGTACAAAACTCCCGAGAGGAGCGTCGTCGATGATCGTGGGACTTCGCCATCAGAGACGTCGTTCGATCCCTCTGGGATTGATCGGCATGATCCTTCTGGTGATGGTCGTGGAGTCATGGCTGAACCGACATGATCGCATGTACCGTGCGATTATACCTTCCTGCTATCGGTTTGCCAGGCAAATGGCCGAGCGCGAGGGGCCTCAAAACGACGTGCTGGGCTTTGGCGACAGCCTGATGAAGTTCGGCTTTGTGCCCAAGGTCATCCGCAAAGGTACGGGGAGGAAAACCTATAACCTGGCGATCGTCGGTGGACAGCCGCCGGCTTCTTACGCCGCGCTACGTCAAGCTCTCGACGCTGGCGCGAAACCGTCGGCAATCGTGTTTGATTGTAAGGCGAACATTCTCTCGACCGATTTTCAAGTGAACCGCGACAACGTCTCGGACTTATTTGAGCTTCGGGACGCCCTTGATGTTGCCTGGACCTCGCATGACGCCAGTTTCTTCGCATCAGTAGCCATCGATCGAACTTTGAACTCGGCGCGTCGGCGGGTTGAGGTGCGCTCAGCCGTTCTGAGGGCATTTCGTGGCGAAAAGGAATCACCATGGACGAAAGTCGGACCTTATCTGCGTAATGCGATCGTCAATCAAGGGGCGTTCATCAATCCGAAAAGTCGGTTTGACGGCCGGATTACTCCCAACTTGAAACATGTCTATCTGCCGAAGACCTGGACCCCGGATCGGCTCAATTCGATCTATGTCCGCCGGTTTCTGACACTGGCGGAGTCACGAGGAATTCCCGTGTACTGGGTCGTGCCGCCGATCAGCCCCAAGGTCCAGGAGTTGCGCGAACAGGCAGGATTGGACAAGCAATTCCTCCAGTTCGTCTGGAAGATGCAGCGCCATCATGCAAACTTAATTGTGATCGACGGACGGCACTCAGGTTACCCACATACTCTTTTTGATGATCCTGTTCATCTCAGTGGAGATGGGGCGGCGTCCTTCAGCGCAGGCGTGGCCGAGGTGCTGCATCATGATCTGGGCGAGCCTGCCGAGCAGGTTCGGTGGATTCCGTTACCCCCTTACCGGCCTGTGGCGATCGCGTTGGAGAATCTTGATCAATCCAAGCAGGTTGTGGGGCGGGCGTCAGATCGGCGGAGGCGATAATCTCGATGAATTGTTCGCGGAGGCGATCACGGTTGCCTTGGGGCCTGGTCGGCATGGCGGTTCTGGTCCTGTCTGTCGAAGGGTTCGTGGCTCGCAACGAGCTTCAGTTCTCGACCCGGATCACAGCCGCCTGGCGGTTCAGTGCCCGCGCAGCGAGTCGCAACTCGATGGGCGCCGAGGTGCTTTGTTTCGGGGACAGCCTGGTCAAGCTAGGCGTCTTGCCTCGCGTCCTCGAACACGGCATAGGACGACCGGTCTATAATCTGGCGGCGCCTGGCGGCCAGGCGCCGACTAGCTACTATCTCTTGCGCAGGGCCCTGGCGTCGCGGACCGAAACACCGAAAGCCATCATCGTAGATTTTCACCCGAACCTACTCGCGGTGGCACCGAGATCGAGTGGCCCGCTCTGGCCTGAACTTGTCAATCTACGTGAATGTTTCGATCTGTCGATCCACGCGCGCGATCCCAGCCTTTTGCTGGAAACGACCCTGGCCTGCCTGTTCCCGACGATCAAGGACCGCATTGAGGTCCGGGCCGCAACCATTGCGGCGCTCGAAGGCAAACCAAGGCCGGGGTTGATCGAGATGGTGGCCCATCTGCACAACTGGCAGGCGAACCTGGGAGCGCAGGTGACTCCAAGGACGTCTCAAATCAAGGACCTCAACGAATCGACGGGTCAAGAACAATTGGCGGCTTGGCAGCCTCACCGGGCGAACACCGTCTTTGTCAGGCGGTTCCTGGACCTCGCCGCCGAACGACGAATCAAGGTTTTCTGGCTCTTGCCGCCGACCAGTCCCGCCTGGCAAGACCGACGCGATCGGCTCAACCTGACCGCCCAATATACCCGGTACGCCCGCCAGTTGCAGAGTCAATATCCAAACCTAGTTATTGTTGACGGCCAGCACGCCGGTTATGATCGATCGGTTTTCCGGGATGCGACCCATCTTGATCGCAAAGGGGCCTTGACGCTCAGTCTCGCCCTGGTCGATGTCATTGGCGCTCATCTGGACGGCCGTTTGAGCGGTTTGAGGTGGGTGGATCTGCCTGGATATCGCGAGCGGTCGGACGTCGTGCCGCTGGAAGACGTGGATCAGTCGCGATTGGTGCTCCAGGAGCGAAACACAAAGCGTCAATGAAGACGTCCATCATTTTGATTCCAAAGAGGCAGCCATGAGACGTCCATTCCTTGATTCCAGGCGACCCGGGGTGCCCGTGAGCCTGATTGGCATGGTCGCCTTGGTCATCGTCATTGAGGGGTCTCTGTCGAGCCGCGACCTGGAGTTCATAACTCCGCTCCGCCTTGATTGGGGGCTTGCGGGCAAAGCCGCTTCGAACCAAGGTACTGGTTGCGAAGTGCTTTGTTTCGGTGACAGTCTGGTCAAGCATGGTGTGCAACCGGCGATCCTTGAGGCGAAGACGGGTCAACGGGTCTACAACCTTGCGATCCAAGCGAGCACTGCGGCGACCAGCTATTTCCAGCTCCGCAGGGCGATCGAGGCCGGGGCGCGGCCAAGCTCGATCGTGGTCGATTTCAAGCCCAACATGCTGGCCGGGCGTCCTGAGTTCCAGCTTCAAGGATGGCAAGAGCTCGCCAGTCTGCGAGACGCGCTGGACCTGGCCTGGTCGGCCCGCAGCGTCTCTTTGGGGGTCAAGGTCTTGCTGGGCCGGGTTCTTCCTTCGGTGCGGTCGCGCGACGAGGTGCGCGCCGCCCTTGTGGCGGCCTTGCACGGTGGGCCACCTCCTTGGGCGAGCACCAACCGCACCCTCTTACGGCAGTGGACCATCAACCGGGGAGCCAACCTGGCGAGCAAGAACCCGGCCTTCCTCGGCAAGGTCAGCGCGGAGGCACATAAGAACCTCTTCTCGGATTACTGGAAGTGTCATAAGATCAATGCCAGATATCTCGAACGCTTTCTCGACCTGGCCGGTTCGAAAGGCGTCCGGGTTTACTGGCTCTTGCCGCCGATCTCGCCAGAGCTTCAGGCCAGACGAGATCAGTCCGGAGTCGATGCGCGACATACCGAGTTTGTCAGGTCAGTTTGTATTCGTCATAAAGACGTCGTTGTTATTGATGGGCGGCATGCAGGTTATGACCATACGGTCTTTGTGGATCCGGCCCATCTCGACGGCGACGGGGCGGTGGCCTTGAGCCTCGACCTGGCGGACCTGCTTGCCCGCCTTGACGTCGGATCGGGCTGGGTGACTTTGCCCGGGTTTCGACGACGTCCGGCGGGAATCCCGCTTGAGGACGTTAACCAATCTCAGTTGGCCGTCGAATCCGGAGACGCTTTGCGCCGTTAATTAAGACGCCCGGGCCAGGTTCTCGGCGTCGGGTTCGGGGAGCTGTTCGAGTGCGTTTGCGAGGGCTTTAACAGCGACAGACCGACCGCCGTGGTCAGACATCCGGCGGCGGGCGGCGGCGGCCATCTCCTCATAGCGAGAGCGATCGGAATCAGCCGCCAAGGCACTCGATCGGAAGCAGGCGACCAGGTCGGACCAGACCAGGCGATACCGAATCGTCTCCAGCCTGCGCTCGGGATCGTGGGGCCAGCAGGTCGGCTCGGGATGAGATCGAGGGACGAAGCCGACGGCGTCGTCCATGTAATCCGCCATCGCCGTGTGGTCTGGTGCGATTGCCGGCCGGCCCCCTGCCAGGGCACGCTGCAAAGGCAGGCAGGCCCCCTCGGCATGGCTGGTGTTCACATAGAATGTTGTGGATTGCATTAGTGCCGTCATTTGATCATCGCTTAGATAATCAGTGACGACGACCACCCGGCAACGATGGGTCAGGCCAAGCGACCTGTACACGCTTCGCAGGATGCCGACCTCGTGATGCTCGCGGTGGGGGCTGGTCGCCAGCTTCATCACAAGGGTCGCGTCGGCTCGGTCGCGAAAGGCGGTCAGGAAGGCGGTCAGGGCGTCTCGGTAGTTCTTACGCTCGTCGCCGAGGTTGAAGATGGTCGTGTAGACCAGGCCGGTCAGGATCAACGGGGCCGTCGGCAAGAGGGGGTCAATCACCAAGGTCGGCGAGTGTCCGGCCAGGGCCAAGGCACGGTTCTTGACTCTCGTAATTCGCGCCAAGGCCAGATCGCTCAACCAAGGGCGAACCAAGCGTCGGTAGCCGCCGCGCAGTTCCAGGTAGACCAACTTCGCCGGAGACTTCCCGGAGAGGGCGAGGAACCGATGCTTCCACCTCGTGATCCGTCCGACCGTCTCGGGACGGAGCCAGGGGTGAATCCGTCGAAAGCCGAGGCGGGCAAGCCGCCAGGTCTTACGCTTCAAGGTCAGGGGTTCTTCGCCACCTTCAAGTTGTGATACAATGCCGTCTTGATTTTTAACAGGTGTATCGCCCCAGACTTCATGACGGCAGTTCAGGGTTAAAACGTGCTTTGGGTCCCAATCCGGGAGTTCGAAGGCGTCCAACGGGACCGGCACAGGGACGACGGCGACCGGCCTGGAAACCCCGGCGCGGCGGAAAGCGTCGGCCGTGAACCGGCAGGCCGTCACGATCAAGTCGGCCTGCCTGGCGATCCGGAGCCAGTTCTGCCGGGTGTCGTGCCCGAAGTCTCGGTCGGGCAGATCAGGGAACTCCCAGAACGGGAACAGGATGGTCGGCAAGGCTGGTGAAACGTAGGCGTCCTGCAATGGGTTCAAGGCCAGATGCACCGGCCGATACCCTTCGGCCCGCGCTTGGCGGGCCAAGAACGCCAGCCGGCTCTCCGGTTGCTCGACTAACCGCCAGACCCCGAACCGCTCCAGAACTGGTGCTAAAGCGTTCAAAACGAAGTAATAGGAGTAGGCCGGCGAGCCCAGATTGCCTTGGATCGACCGTGCGCACGGCGTCGTGCTCACAAGAAATGAAATCGGCAAATCAGACTGACATTTATATCCTGTAATCGGTACGTGATGATCCATGTCATGACTCCAGTCGGCCTCACACCCTTCTCGGCAACGGTTCCAGGTCCCGCGGAAGGGGCTGTGGCCGTTTGGGTCCAGGCCGAACCTTAACGCCGCATCCGATGCGCGTCAATGCCATGAGAGGGCGGCGGGGTCGTCGGTCGGCGCTGACGTGTCCGGCTCCTTCAACTCACCCCGGCCGCCCGTCAGGCTGTCCTCTCCTAGCCAGCACGCCGCCGCCGCGCCGGTCGCGATCATGAGCAACGTAATCGGTTTCAATTCTTGAACATGATACAGGAAGTATTCCAGGGAGTCGTCGGCGCGGAACGGAAACGCCTTCCATTCGACGAACAGGCTAAGCAGGACGCCCGCCGCCGCGCAAAAGAGCCCACGAATCGTCGACTTCGCCCTGGCCAGAAGGCCGC
>JBDTIR010000527.1:0-4657 GCA_039936275.1 Isosphaeraceae bacterium
GATCGCCGCCGTCCGCAAGAGCCGTCGGCTTGCACCGATGGAATTCGAAGGGCGGGCGATGGAGGTTGCCCTCGACCTGGCCGGAGCCTTGGGGGCCTTCGCCGAGGTCGAGACCCTGGCCGCCGATGACGACGACCTGGCCGGCGCACAAGAGGCCGTGCTCGATCTGGCCAGGCTCCTGGGTTTGAGCGAAGTCGAGCGGCGGTCTTATCTCCGCATGACCCTGGAACACTCCAAGCCGTCGTAGCGGGAACTTTGCTCAATCAATCCACCAGATCCGGGTTCCTTCTTCGCTTGAATTCCGGACGCAAGCCGTGGTAAGATTGCCGCATCGCCGGACCTTTTTTTGAGATGCCGGCTTGAGAATTATTCTAATCCGATCGAATCCGCCCGAGCCCTTGGAAACGAACCGATGCCCAACACGCCGTCGGCAGTCAAACGCCTGAAGCAGAACGTCAAGCGCCGGATGCATAACCGAATTACCAAAAAAATCATCAAGACGTTCAGCAAGCGGGCCGTCCTGGCGGCTGAGGCCAAGGAGTTCGAGAAGGCTGAGGCCGACCTCCGCACTGCGATCGCCAAGATCGACAAAGCAGGCGTGCGCCGGGTTCTCCACCCCAACACCGCCGCTCGTCGCAAGAGCAAATTGACCCGTGATTACCATGCGGCCATCGCCAAGGCCAAGGCTTGATTTCAACGGGTCCGCACTCGGTCTCTCATTGGATTCGATCGACGTCGTGAATTTGCGAATGTTATGTCACTCGTTGAATCGTATCCCGAGTTGATCACGGCCTTGACCGAGTTTTACGGCCTGCCTGATCAAGGTCCGGCCGTCAATGACCTGTTTGAGGCCGTCTTAACCGTCTCACTTGGCCGTTCACTCGCCCCGGTACAGGCTGGGGCGATCCGCCTTGGTCTGCGCGACGCCGGCTTGAGCGACCCCGACTCATTGGCCAGCGCCGACGCATCAGCCCTGGCCGAGATCGCGCGTTGCTCCGGAGTGCCCCGAGCGACAAAAACTTTGAGACCACTGCAACGCCTGGCGCGCTGGGTCGTCGATCGCGGCGGTGCCGAGACTCTGGCCGATGCCCCGACCGAAGCCCTTCGCGATGAGTTACTGGGGATCAACGGCATTGGCCCTGCCTCAGCCGATGCGATCCTCCTGCACGCGCTTGGCCGACCAATCTATCCGGTTGATCGGGCAACCTATCGCATCCTGGTCCGCCACGCCTGGCTTGATCCTTCCAGCGAGTACGACGAGGCCCGTGACGTCGTTCAGCGC
Source organism: Isosphaeraceae bacterium (assembly GCA_039936275.1). Taxonomy (GTDB): domain Bacteria; phylum Planctomycetota; class Planctomycetia; order Isosphaerales; family Isosphaeraceae; genus JBDTIR01. The sequence continues at coordinate 1,283 of JBDTIR010000527.1, forward strand.
TGCGATCCCGATTACTCCGCCGCCCTGGCCAGGCTCTCGGCCTGGTTTGAGCGCGTGGGCGTTTCCTACTGCCGACCGAGCGTGGCGAAGTGCCTGAAGTGCCCGCTCCGCCCATTTCTGCCCGAGGACGGCCCTCGCGAGACGGATTCGTGATTGCATAATAACGTGAATATGCAAAATTTTTATGACCCGGCCGTCCTCGGTCGCGGCGGCCGACCTGATCGTGTCGAGCCGTGATCAAGAAAGGCGGTCGCCGCGACTGGAACGACGTCGCCCCCGGGGTCTCAGGACGATCTATCTTGCCAACCGCATGGATCAAAGCCAGGGCTTGGAGGCGGAGGCGAGGCGGACTTAACTAACTGGCCGGGTGCATGTCGCGACCGCAGCACCGAAGAACCTGATCGGGGGGCTGACAGGTACACGGCTTAATGATCTCGATCTCGGAACCGCAATTGTCGCACCGTAGCCGCTGGCCGGCAGGGAACGAAGTCTGGGTGCCCTGAACATTCTGGGTTTCGGCTGTTGACATCGGGGGAACCTCGCTTCCAAATCGGTTAGGAAACTCGTGCGTCGAAGGAAAACCAAACACGCGCGGCTGTCACTCCAATTCGACAAACAAACCGGATTATACCGCATTACCGCGCCTGGAGCACGTCAATTCTGTTCCCGATCAAAAACCAAATGGAACTGGGCGGGTGTCGCCCTTCGATTTTGGTTGGATCCCCCCAATCCGCTCCAGACTTCGAGATCGACTCCCTACCTTGAACGTCCTTGGCATCGGCGGGCGATCGCTCAAAAGTCAACCGCCCGCCAAGAAAGAGAAGATCAGGTCGCCTCACCAGACATCGAGACCGTATCGCCACGGTCCTGAAGTCGGCCAATGGCCTTCGTCAGGGCGTTGAGCATCTTACCCAGAGCGCCACTGACCGCTTGTTCGACGGTATCACCCCGGTCCTCAGCCATCATCGCCGGATAGCCAGCCAGATGGACCTCGACTCCGCAGCGCTTGTCGAGCCCGCCTTCCTTGCTCCCGCTGTTCGTGTCTTGAAGGTAAATCTCGACGCGGCGAATCTGCTCGCCAAATCGAGGAATCAAGACCGCGTCGACTTCGTCTCGGATCTCGTTCTTGAGTTCCTGGCTGTTTTCAATGTGATTGTCGGTACGTACCTGAAAAATCATGGCAAATCCTCCACGTTAAAGGTGCCCTATTAGTTAGCACACCGTGTGCCGAGAGCAAAGGGGGCACTCCAAGTGATTGAGCTCGAAGCCATATCCAAAGCCTGTCATCCTGGTCGAGCCAGAACGATCCCGAGTCCGACCGCATAGACGATGCAGGGGATGAGGCCCAGGCTTGTCAAGGCTGTACCCAGGTCGTAGCCGCCGAGCAGGAGCCGGCTGGTGGTCGCCGACAAGAACACGCCGGCCAGAGCCGAGAACCCCGCCAGCATCGCCAATGACGACCCTCGATGACCCGGCCAGAAGGCGGCCCCAATCAGGAACACGCCGACGACCAAATCGGCGATCAAGAACGGGTGCAGCCCGCGCCCTTGCGCCGCGTTCACACCTTGCCAGGCAAGCACCGCCAACCCAAGCAAGACCGCCGTCGCCTTCGCCAAGCGAATCATCCGCGCCTCGTCCGATAACCCAAACTCGTCAAGTCACTCTCGACGGCACTGAGATGGTCTCCTTGCAGCTCGATCAAGCCGTCCTTGACCGTCCCGCCCGAGCCGCATCGGGCTTTGAGCCGCGCGGCGAGGGCGGGCAAGTCGTTGCCTTCTGGATCAAGGTTGCGCACGACCGTCACCATCTTGCCTTTCGGCCGCGATTCGAGCCGAAGTCTTGCCGTCTGACTCTCGGGCGGCAGACGCACCGGCACGGCCTCAATAGGGGGGCACGAGCACTCACTCTCCAACCGGCCGCAACGATCGCAGGTCGGCGGGCGGTCCCAGGGGGTTCCGGCGAACAGGCGGCCCATGGTTCAGTCTTTCGCGGCGTCGTTCGAGGCGTAACGGGGGTAAAGGCTGACGCCCAGGCTGGCCCGTTTGGCATAGAGAAACCGCAGGTGGTGGTCAAGATGGCCGGTCGCCTTGGCCACCAGTTCGGCCAAGGTTAGCGGCCCTGCCGAGGAATGAACGCCGATCCTGCCAAAGTCAGGCTCCGGTCGATTGCGGAGCAAGCGTACCATCCATCGGCGATTGGCCGCGAACAAGGCAGCCGTTTCCACCATTGGCATCGCGTTCGAATCGAGCCGCTCGATCCAGGCGTTCTCATCAAATGCCAGTAACGTCGGCCGATCCTCGGCAATCACCCGCTTGATCCGGTCGCTGATGACCAGGTCCGCATCAAGGACATGGGCGACCAGTTCGGCCAGGCTCCAAGTCCCCGGACCAGGCCTCGACCGTTCTTGTTCCAGGGAAAGCCCTTGCGCTGCGTAGTTCAAGACCTCTGCGCCCATCGCGTAGTGGTCGATCAGGTCATTCGCCATCCGAGTCATCCTGTTCCGGGGCCGCGGAGCCATGCTTACGCCAGATCGCCAGTTGGGGACTATTATACTCCAGGAACCAGATTTCTTCCTCAACCCCGAGTTCTTCCGCGAACCTGTGCGCGACCAGATGATTGACCACTTCCAGAGACGCGGCGAGAAAATCGGTCTTGGGATGGGTCGCATTCACTGGATTATGGAAGATGAACCGGATGACCAGGACCCGCTCATCCACCGGTCCTCTCGGCGAAAGATAGCGGCCGTCCATCTCATAGATCGAGTAACCGCGAGACGCCTGGCACAAGGTCTTGATCCAGGCGGCATCGTCAAAGTTCTTGTCTCGCTTGAGGTTCCGCTCAATCGTTTTCGTCACAAACGGCACTGCGCGAATGGCCTCCTCACGGAACAAGTCTTCGAGAACTTCTTGCACCTTGCCAAAATAACCCAATTTCTTGGGCAGGATGACCTCGTACATCCGGGCCTCTTTCGGCCCTTCCAGCGAATAGCCATCCATCCACGCCCTCCTCGGTTTGCCCTCGGTTTGGTGCGAGCCGCCTGACAGTTTAACCTGAATTGACCCACAGGCCCAAGGGGCCGATCCTTCCGTCCCTTGTCGGCGTCGAGCCGTTGTTCTCGTCGTAAGGGATACGGAAACACTCGCCTCGCGTGCATCCGCAATCAGAACCGTCCCGCTTCGATCGAAAGCTGTCATTGATTTTTCCTGAGATTACGCTAGAATTATAATGTCCACCATCTTCATGATCAAACTGATCTTTCTTGGCGAGGACGAAAGATGACGGCCAGAGAGACGGGACAGGCACCGAAGCCGTTGGCGGCTGTTGGCGGCAAGCTAAGCAAGGTGGAAGTCGTCAAGATCGGCAGCGACTATCTGC
>JBDTIR010000528.1:0-7503 GCA_039936275.1 Isosphaeraceae bacterium
CTGCCTGACCCTGGAAGACACCGTCGAGCTGTTTAATCTGGTGTTCAGCCTGAACCTGTCCAGTCAGGAGAAGTCCGGCCTGGTGGCGTTCATGCGGGTGCTCTGACGCACCCGTTTGGGTAATCAACATATAAAAGAAGGGGCAATGGAGGTTATTTCGACTCCTTGTCCCCCGAATCCGTCTTGTCCTTCGCGTCCTTGTCGCCTGATTCAGGTTTGGCCTTGGGCTTGGGGATGGTCAGCCAGATTGACTCGATTGAGGCGTTGAACCCCTCAATGGGGGCCTGGGCCGCGATCGGTTTTGACTCTTCGCCCTTGATCTTGCCAACAATACGGATCGTGCCCGATGGAGCGGCGTCCTCGGCGGTCAGTTTCAGGGTCACGGCCTTTGCAGAATTCCCTTTCGGCTCGGACGTGACCGTCGGGGCGCTCAGGCCGTCATGGTCGCCGTCCAGGGAAATTTCGATCGTGCCATCGAACCCGGCCAGGCGTTCAACGGTGATTGGAATGTCGATCGGTTTGCCGGGCTTGAGGGTGAACTGAGTGGCCTTGAGCGCGAGTCGAGCCTCCGGCCGAGGGGCGGCGATGCTCAGGAGATAGGCGAATCGAGGGCCGCCGCGACCGTGCAGGTCACGGACCTGGACGCGATAGTCACCATCAGCAGGAGCGGTGAACGGGAGTTCGGGATCGTGGGACTTGCTCGCGCCTCGCCGTCGGCCCGATCCGGGGTCGTCCATCTCAACGAGGGTCTTGCCGGCAGCGTCGGTCAGGCGAACGACCGGATCGAGCGGATGCCCCAAGGCGCTCGACTCAACCCGAATGACCAGCTTTTCCCCCTTCTTGGCCGAGAACTGGAACACGTCCAGATCTTGAGGGGGATCGATCCGACCAGAAACGGCGATCGGGACGGGGACCGTCTGAGGATGGGCCAGGTCGTTGGGCTCGGCTTCCGAGATGACGGGGTCAGAAACGCGGAGAAGGTCCGCCGTGTTGCCTAATAAGGCGTGACCGACCTCGCCCAAGGTTGCCGGTTCGACCGACAGGGTCCGGGCCTCCTCGGGGATGTTCCAGCCCGACCCGGTCACGCTGGCCGATTCCCCCAAAAGGACGGCAATCGGCTCGACGTGATCGAGAAATCCAGCAGTGGTCAAGGTGAGTCGATAGATGAACGTCGGCCCGCCCGCGAACTGAATCGAACTGTTGGGCGTAGCGGGAAAGGCAAACGCCCGAACGAGATACCGCCCGTTGCTCGGCGCCTCGAAGATCAGTTGGGGGTCGCTGCCGTGATCGTCGTCATTCTGCGCCAGCACGAACCCTTCCGGCGAGGCGATCTGGAGCACGCCGTCCATCGGCGAGCCGAGCCGTTGGTTCGCTTCCATTGAGGCGACCAGGGTCTGACCAGCCCGCAACGAGACCGCGAACCCGTCCACGTCGCCAGATTTGGCAAGCTTGCCGTTGACTACGACTGTGGTTGAGTCGAGCACCTGCGGGGCTTTCGGGTCGTCGTTCGGCTCGACCTCGACGACCTCCGGGAGCGTGCCGATCAGGAACGGCCGAGGCTCGGTCGCCCCTTCGTCGTCAAGCAACCGGATCCAGCGCAAGCCGGGCGCGGCATCTTCGGCAATTTTGATCCTGAGCGTTTCCTTGTCGCCGGCCTCGATCTCGACTCCGGACCAATCAACCCGGGCTCGCACCGGCCAGTGCCCGAAACTTCCCGAGGCAGTCACTTCAACCGTCTGCCCCCGCTGAGCCCCTGCGGGAAAGAGGGCGGTCAGGGTCGGGGGCTTCGCCAAGGCAGGGGACGACCAGGCCAGAAGCACGAAGCCGGTGGCGAACAAAACAAGATGTTTGAATTTTATCATGTCATTAAATTAATCTTGTTGATAATATTCTCAGCCCATCAGCTCGCTGATGGGCGTTGGGTCACTCACCAGGTAGATTGGCCGGCCGTTGGGGTTGTAGAGGATCATGCCGGGATCGATGCCAAGTTTGGCGTAGATGGTGGCGGCGAAGTTTTCGGGGGTGAGCAGGCGATCGACGGCGGCGTAGCCGCGCGAGTCAGTGGCGCCGACGACCTGGCCGCCAGGGGTGCCGCAGCCGGCGAACATCACCGACATGGCGCTGGACCAGTGGTCTCGCCCGCCGCGGTCATTGACCTTGGGCGTGCGGCCGAACTCGCCGAGTGCGACGACGAGCGTGGAGTCAAGCTGGCCGCGTTGCTCAAGGTCTTGAATCAGGGCGGCGATGGAGCTTTCGAACGGCGGGACCTTCTTGTCGAACGCGTCGAACAGGTCGACGTGGTGGTCCCAGCCGCCTTCGTAGAGGGTCACGAACGGCACGCCGGCCTCGACCAGGCGGCGGGCCAAAAGGCAGCGCTGGCCGAACGGATTGCGACCGTAGGCGTCGCGCACCGAGTCAGATTCCCCCTGGATGTCGAACGCGGCCTGAGCCTCCTTCGACGACATCAGGTCGTAGCCTTGTTCATAGTATTCATCGAGCGCCGGGACCGGGTCGCCGGCCGTCTTGTCGGCGATCCTGCGGAAGCGATCGACGCGGCTGCGCAGGTCTCGGCGCTCGGCGAACCGTTCGTCGTCTAGGCCGCGAGGGGGGGCGACGTCTCGGACCCGGAAGTCTTTCGAGTTGGGATTGTCTGGCACGATGAACGGGGCGTACTTGGCACCCAGGAAGTTGGGTCCGCCCGATCGTGACATGCTTGGAATCGAGAAGTAAGCTGGTAAGCCCCCTTTGGACCCCCGCTCGTGCGAGACAACCGAGCCCAGGCTCGGGTGGAAGCTGACGAACGCGCCGCAGCCGACCGGGATGCGCGTGGGTGCGCCGGTCATCATGTAATGGTTGCCGGCGCCGTGGTTCCCCTGGTTGTGGTGGATCGACCGGACGATCGCCAGCTTGTCGGCGATCGCGGCGAGCTTGGGCATGTTCTTCGAGAAGTGGACGCCGGGCAGTTTCGTGGCGATCGGGTCAAATTTGCCACGGATCTCGGCGGGGGCGTTGGGCTTGGGGTCGAACGTCTCGTAGTGACTCGGCCCGCCGTCCATCCAGATCAAGATGCAGCGCGTCTTTTTGCCCGAGCCGTCGCCGGCCAGCCCTCGCAGGCGGAGCACGTCAACCAGGCCGCCGCCGATCAAGGTTCCCAGCCCGAGCCGCAAGCAGTCGCGTCGGGTGAACGATTCACAATTCCTGTGGAGGCCCATCGAAACTCACCTCCGAGCTTTGAGAGAGTGTGGCTGTCAATGTGTTCAAAAAGGGAATCACGAGTCTTGTGCGCGAACCGAAATTCCCGACATCGGAACGGAATGGAAGCTCAGTTTAATCTTTGAAGACGAATTCCGGCGTGTTCATCAAGGCCCACATCAGGTCTTCGACTGCGCGGCGGCGGTTAGCGTCGGGGCCTTCGAAGAGTTCTGCTCCGATCGCACGTTCTTCGGCGGTCGGGAGCCTGTTGTAGATTCGAAGATAGATCTCTTCGACGATCGCGGTGGGGGTCTGGTCCGACTTGGCCAGCCTCGCGGCGCGGCCCTGGTCAGAGGTGATTTTCGAGTGCAGGTTGGGGGAGTTCATCAGGTGGAGGGCCTGGACGACGGAGGAATCCGTGGTCCGCTCACAAGGAGGGTCCTGGTTGGGGTCGGGCCTGCCGAAGGTGTCGAGGAAGAGCGAAGGAGCGCGGTGGGTCCAGATCGCCGAGGCCCTGGAGCCTTGGGGCGCGGCGGCGAAGCTTTCGGGGACGTCGGTGATGTCGGCGATCGCGTCGAGCAAGTCCTCGGCGCGGAGCCGCTGGCGGTAGTGGCGGGAGAAGTTGCGCGTGTCGGACACGTTCCGTTCGCCGGGTTCAGAACTCAAGGCGTAAACATACGAGCCCATGATCGTCCGGAGCAGGTGTTTCACGTCGTAGCCGCTGTTCCGGAAGTCAACGGCCAGGGCGTTCAGCAAGGGGGCGTTGCTGGGGGGGTTGGTCGCCCGCAGGTCGTCGACCGGATCGACGATGCCTCGGTTCATCAGGTCGGCCCAGACCCGGTTGACCATGACCTGGGCGAAATAGGGGTTTTCGGGCGCGGTCATCCAGTCGGCCAGGACTTCGCGGGGGTCAACGTCGGGGTCGTCGGGCATGGGGGCCGAGCCGAACAGCGGTTTTGGAGGCATAACCGCGCCGGTGAGCGGGTGTTTAACCGAGCCGCTCTTGGCCGTGAAGATGATTTCCTCACTCCCGGAGATCGGCGGCGAGAGCCCGGTCCCCTTGCGGCCGACCCGGGCGAAGTAGGCGGCGAATTCGTAAAATTGCCCCTGTTCCCAGGACTCGAACGGATGTTGGTGGCATTTGGCGCATTCGAGCCGGATACCGAGGAAGAGCTGGCTCATCATCGTGGCCACTTCGTCGGGCTCGCGGCGGTCTCGGTAGATGGTGGCCGCTCCGGAGTCAAACGTACTGCCCTGCGCGGTGATGATTTCACGAACGAACTGATCGTAGGGCAGGTTCTGCCGGAAAGCGTCGCGAATCCAGCCGTCGAGGTTGAGCACGGCCTTGATGCCGACGCGGTACGGGTTCGGCCGAAGCAGGTCAACCCACTTGTTCGCCCAGTGGTCGGCGTATTCCGGGCGCAGCAAGAGTTGATCGACGAGCTGGGCCCGGCGTTCGGGAGAGGGATCGTTCAAGAAGGCGCGGGTTTCATCGAGGGTCGGCAGTCGGCCGATCACGTCCAGGTACGCCCGGCGCAGGTAGGTCTCGTCGCCCGCGGGGCCCGACGGGGTCATGCCGAGCTTCTTGAGTTTGTCCCAGACGAGGCCGTCAATGAAGTTGCGTCTCGGCAGGTGTTCATAAACGTCGGCGGGAACCTCGCCAGGCAAGGGGATGGCCACGTCGCAGTTGACGAACAGGCCGCGAAAGCGAACCGAGATCGCGGCCTCGCCGGGAATGGGTCCGGCCTTGATCCGGCCGTTTTCATCGACGGCGACGATGGTTGATTCATTGGACTGGAAGGCGGTCAGGTGGGTCACGTCCTCGGACTCGCCGTCACTGAAATAGGCCGTCACCTTCAAGGGGAACTCGGTCCCGGGGGCGACGGTGCGCTCGGTCGGTTCGACGGCGATCCGTTCCAGTTTCGGGGCGTCGGCCGGGGTGCGGGGCATGCCGGCCGCGATCCAGGCGCGGAGGGTTTCGTAAAAGGGGCCGTCTTGTTTCAGCCGGAGGCCGCCGCCGTGCGGAACCTGTGCCGATGGTTTCTGGAGCAAGAGGCTTTCTTCGGGGGCCGCGGGGAAAACGCGACGGCCTCGGGCCTCCTTGGCGATGGCGTCGTGGTCGAAATCAGGGTCAAAGGCGAAGAGTGAGAGCGCGAACCCGTTCTGTCCACGCGCCTTGCCGTGACAGAAGCCGCCGTTGCATCCGACCCTGGTGAGGATTGGCTCGATGTCTCGTTCAAACGTCGGCGGACGCGACGTTTCCCCACCTTGAACCACACCAGCGACCACCACCAGGGCGGCCACGGTCGCGGCGACATCGGCTATCCTCAATCGCATGATAGACACCCGTTAACGTCCTCATTTCGAGTGAATCGGCACGGCAGTTTCGTAAGTGTAACCGAACCGTCGAGAAAATCCAACATTCGTCCAAACTCAATCCTGGCGAGGGCCCGAGGGGTCGGCGCTGTCCTCATTCAAGAAGTCAGCGTCAATTACGGCAAGACCTGTACCTTCAGCCTCGACGCTTGCTCGGCGGAGCGATAAACGCGCTGGGTCGCCTTCTGGAAATCTGAAGCCTTGGCCTTGGCGATTTCCATGAATTGCTGGGGATTTCGATCGACCAGGGGGAACCAGGTGCTCTGGACCTGCACCATGATCCGGTGGCCGGATCGGAACGTGTGGTAGACGTCTGGGATGGTGAACCGGACGGAAGTTGGAGTCTCGGGGGTGAAGGGTTTGGGGGTTTCGAGGCTGTCCCGAAATTTTCCGCGCATTGGTTCGCCGCGAACCAGTTGCTGGAAGCCGCCCATGCGCACGCCGGTCGGGTTGGGGGTGGGATCAGGGTAATCGTTGGGATAGACGTCGATGAGCTTGACGACCCAGTCGGAATCGGTGCCCGTGGTACTGACGAACAGGTCGGCGCCGATCGGGCCGGCGAGGGTCACGTCAACGTCGAGCGTCTCGGTCTGATAAACCAGGACGTCGGGACGTCTGGAGGCGAACCGCTGATCGTCCACCATGTATTCGGGCTTCATCTTGATGTCGACGTCGCCAAGGAACGGGACGGGGCGGCTGGGATCACTGACGTATTCGTCAAAGGCGTCGTCTTTGGCGTCTGGCGGTTCGAATGCCAGGCGGCCCTCGTCGCGCAGGTAGAGCGATCGAGGCCGCGCGGACTTCGGCGGCCAGGCGTCGAACTGTCGCCACTGGTTGCGGCCGGTCTCGAAGACCCAGGCCTCGGGGCGGTCCGACTCCCCTTTACCCTTGAGGTGAAATTCAAAGAAGGGGAACTCGATATGTTCGCGATAAAAGGCCGACGTCTTGGCGTTGAACGGGACGTGGCCGAGTGAGTCCCCTTCGCCTCGCGACCAACCGCCGTGCAACCAGGGGCCCATCACGAGCGTGTTGCTGCCTTTGGGATGGTTTTCTTCGATGGTCCGATAGGTTTCCAGGGCCCCGAACAGGTCTTCGGCGTCGAACCAGCCGCCGACGGTCATCACCGCCGGACGAATGTCTTTGAGGTGAGGCCGGATGTCTCGGACCTTCCAGAACTCGTGATAGGTGTCATGAGAAATCAAATCATCCCAGAACTCCACTTCATTCTTGAAGTATTTTTTATTGACGTCAGCCAACGGTCCCATGTTCAAATAAAATGCATAACCGTCGGGAGTTCCGTAGTCGAATTCGTACTTGAAGTTTTTGGTTGGTTCTGGGCGAGGTCGGCCGAAGGTGGACAGGAAGTTGAAGGCGTGGGGCAGGAAGAAGGCGCCGTTGTGTCGAAAATCGTCGCCGACGAACCAGTCGGTCACGGGGGCCTGGGGCGAGGCCGCCTTGAGCGCCGGGTGAGCGTCGATCAGGGCGGCGGCGGTGTAGAACCCGGGGTAAGAGATTCCCCACATACCGACCTTGCCGTTGTGGTTGGGGACGTTCTTGATCAGCCAGTCAATCGTGTCAAAGGCGTCGGTGCTCTCGTCGATCGCGTGCGGATCGTCGCGATTCGGCCGCTGTGGTCTCACGTGGACGAACCGCCCTTCGGACATCCAACGCCCTCGCACATCTTGATACGCCACGATATAGCCTGCGCTGCCGAACAAGGGCGATGGGCCGAGGTTCGCCGGATACTGGTCCGCGCCGTAGGGCCGCACACTGTAAGGCGTCCGGGTGAGCAGGATCGGATGGGGTTCCGACGTCTCCTTGGGAACGTAAACCGCCGTGAACAGGCGGACGCCGTCGCGCATGGGAATGTGGTATTCGTACTTGGTGTAATGCGCCTTGATCGAGTCTAGACCTTGCGCCAAGGCTGATTGCGTC
>JBDTIR010000529.1:0-4551 GCA_039936275.1 Isosphaeraceae bacterium
GCCTCTTGCGCGAGCCGGTTCGGTCGTTGCGCCGGGCGGGATTGGTCGTTTTGTCGAGGGCCGACCTGATTGACAAGACCGAACGCCAGGCGATCCGGGAGCGCGCGGAAGCGTCCGCTGGCCGACCGATACGCTGGCTGGAAGCTCGTCACGCCCCCTTGGACGTTCTGGACGCTGATGGACGTTCCTATCCGCTTGCTTCGACGCTTGGCGTTCCGGTCGCCGCCTTCTGCGGCATCGGCAACCCGGAGGGGTTCCGCAAGACCCTGGAACAGATCGGCACCCCCTTGGTCGGCTTCCAGGAGTTCGCCGATCATCACCCCTACCACGCTCGCGACCTGTCTGACCTGGCCGCATGGGCGACGGGGCTGAGGGCGGAACTGGTCTTGACCACCCAGAAAGATCTGGTCAAGCTGCGCACTCAGGCCCTTGGTTCCTTGCCACTTCGCGCCCTGCGGATCGGCCTGGACCTCATTGACGGCCCTTCGATGCTCGACGAGGCCCTGACGCCGTTGCTCCCCCGTTCGAGCCCGATTGCCCGGGTTTAGACGTCGGCGACCTTGAACTCGGGAAAGGATTCCCGTGAACATGAACGAAAACGATACAATTGATCTCCGCGACCTCAAGTTCGAACCGCTGGCCGAGCGGCCGAGCAAGGTCCGCCTGGCCGACCTGGGACGCCCTTTGGGGCCTGGGGTCTCGCTTGATTCCTGGCTCGACGCTCTCCCCGGACAGCTTGCCGGCTTGGGTTTGAAGCGGCTCCGAGACGCCGTCTTGCGGGCCCACGACCACGACCGCCCGGTTGTTGCGGCGCTCGGCGGCCACGTCATCAAGACCGGCTGCGGCCCATATCTGGTCGACTGGGTCGAGCGCGGAGTCCTCCAGGGGTTGGCCTTGAATGGCTCGGCCGCCATCCATGACCTGGAACTCGCCATTGCCGGCAAGACCAGCGAGGACGTCGGCCCGAGGCTGATGGCCGGCACGTTCGGCTTCGCCCGCGAAACCTCCGACCTCTTCGCAAGGGCCTGCCGGGTCGCCTCGGAGGTCGGTTGCGGCCTGGGCGCCGCGCTCGGACAGCTCGTCCACGACCAGGGGGGCCCCGGGGTCGGGTCGAGCGTTCTGGTCGCCGCGCATCGCAAAGGGATCCCGTTGACGGTCCACGTCGCCGTCGGCACTGACATCGTACATATGACGGCCGACCTTGACGGCGCGGCCCTGGGCAAGGCGACGCTTGACGACTTTCGGACCCTCTGCGATCTGGTCGCCCGGATGTCCGGCGGCGTCTGGCTCAACCTCGGCAGCGCCGTGGTCTTGCCGGAGGTCTTCCTCAAGGCCGTCGCCGTGGTCCGCAACCTCGGCCGGTCGCTCGACGGCCTGACCACGGCCAATCTTGACTTCCAGCAGCAATACCGGGGCCTGCTCAACGTCCTCCAGCGCCCCGGTGCCGAGGGGATCGCCCTGACCGGCCACCACGAGTTGATGATTCCTTTGCTCCACGCCGCCGTCAACAGCCGGCTCGCCCAGGGCCAGGATGCCCGCGTTGAGCGCCACAAAGCGCTGTTCACGCCACATATCGTCACATGAATGAGCCAAAGCGAATCATCGTGGTTTGCCCCAGCCTGATCGGCGATACAGTGATGGCCACGCCGACCTTTCGCGCCTTGCGCCAGCGGTTCGCCGAGGCAAGGATTGACGGCGTGGTCCGGCCAGGGGTTGCGCCCACGCTCGCCGGGGCCCCCTGGTTCGACGCCTTGATTCCGTTCCACTCCAAGGGGAAGGACCCGGCGCATCGGACCTTGCCGTTCCTCCGGCGTTTGAAGGCGGGCCGGTATGATCTGGCGGTCCTGTTGCCCAACTCGTTCCGCACGGCGGCCCTGACCTGGCTGGCCAGAATTCCTAGACGGGTCGGCTACGTCCGCTACGGCCGAGGACCGCTCTTGACCGACCCTTTGATTCCGCCGACCGCCCCGACCTGGCGTCGCCTTCCATCGCCGATGATTGACTACTACCTCGCCCTCGCCCGTCACCTCGGTTGCGAGGTGGGTTCGATGCGCACTGAATTGTTTACTATTGAATCTGATGAACGCGCTGCCGATCAGGCTTGGGAGCGGCTGGGCTTGAACGGCGTCGGCAAGGTGGTCTGTCTGAACAACGGCGGCGCGTTCGGTCCGGCCAAGAGCTGGCCGACGGAGTATTTCGCGATCCTTGCGAAACGCCTGGCCGTCGAGACCGGCGTGGGCGTCTTGATGGTCTGCGGCCCCGACGAGCGCGAGGCCGCGCGGGCGGTTGTCGCTCAGGCCGACCATCCCGGGGTCGTCAGTCTGGCCGACGAGCCCTTGAGTATCGGCTTGACCAAGGCCAGCATCCGCCGATCGTCCCTGCTGGTGACGACCGACTCTGGCCCTCGCCACTTCGCGGGCGCGTTCGGCGTGCCCGTGGTCAGTCTCTTCGGCCCGACCTTCATCGCCTGGACCCGGACCTATCACCCTCACGCGATCCACCTGCAACAGCCGGTCCCCTGCGGCCCTTGTCAGAAAGGGGTCTGCCCGCTCGGCCACCACCGTTGCATGCGCGAACTCGACCCCGGCACTGTGTTCAACGCGGCCCTGAGGCTCCTTGGCAGGCCGAGCGTTCTTCCATTGAGATAACTTAAATTTGATAAATTCAAACATAAGATATTCCAGATTAATGGATCGAAAGTAAATGGCGCGAGACGACCTGGTTTCATACGTCGAGATATTTTGAAATGAGCGGTCAAAAAGCCTGGCTTGTGACGGGCGGATCAGGGTTTCTCGGTCGTCACTTGCTGAAGACTTTGACGCACGCCGCGCCGGTCGGGGTCCGCGTCGTGGCGATGGGCCGGCGTCGACCGGAAGCGTGTCCGGTTGAGTTGTTTGTACCGGCTGATCTTGACGAGCCGGTCGAGTTGGCTCGGGCTCTGCGCACCGCCGGGCCGGAGGTCGTGTTTCATCTGGCCGGGCAGTTGCCGACGGCCGATCCAGCCCGCCTGTATCAGGGCAACACGCGAGCCACGGTTCATCTGCTCGACGCCTTGCGAGGCTTGGATCGGCCGGTGCGCGTGGTCATGGCCGGCTCGGCGGCGGAACTGGGGCCGTTGGCGGCTGGGGCCTTGCCTGTGGGCGAGGAGTCTCCATGCAATCCCGTGAGTCCTTATGGTTTGAGCAAGTGGTTCGCCACCAGATATGGTTTGAATCAAAGCCTGCCTCTGGAGGTTCTCTCCGCTCGCATCTTCAATCCGATCGGTCCGGGAATGCCGGTTTCGCAGGCGTTCGGCCGGTTCGCGGCGGTCCTGGCTGCGCCAGGGATTGACCCGGTGCGGCTCAAGGTTAGCGGTCTGGACGCCAGGCGCGACTTCATCGACGTCGGCGACGTGGCGGACGCCCTTCTGGCCCTGGCCTTGCGAGGGCAGGGCGGCCTGGTCTATCACGTCGGCACCGGCTGCTCGCACCGCGTCGGCGACGGCCTGGATATCCTGGTCGGCTTGAGCGGCCGGCAGGTTTGCATTGATGTCGATCCCACGATCCAGAGGCCGGGGACGGCTGATTCCCGGGCCCGGATCGACCGGATTCGCGACCATACGGGCTGGGGGCCTCGGATCGCCTGGGAGTTGAGCCTGGCCAATCTCTGGCGTGAGGCCCTCGAAAAACCGAAGCAGGCAAGGCGGGTGGCCTGAGCCGGCCCGCCTTCGAGCTTTGGGATTGCCATTGATCGGGTGGGCCGAGCGGCTACAATGCGGCCCGACGCCCGAAGGATCGGGCGAATGCCGTTGGGGGGTGCATGGAGGAAAGAGGCCCCGATGACCCGACGTTGTCCCCTTTGGATCGTCTTGCTTGGAGCGGCCCTGTCGCTGACCGGCATGGCTCGCACCCCTTTGCCGGCGCAGGACGGCCTGAAGTTCATCAGAGTCGCCCGCCAGTTCCAGACTGAACCCTGGGCCGGCGTCATTCGAGGCTCCGACCAGCACCCGCTCTATCCAGGCTGCATCGCCCTGATTCAACCCCTGGCGAGCCGGGTGGTTGGCCAAGGGCCGGACTCCTGGCGGATCGCGGCGCAAGGGGTCTCGGCCCTCGCGGGCCTGCTGCTGCTCTTGCCCTTGTTCGCCCTCACTCGTGCGTTGTTTGACGAGCCGACGGCGATCCTTGCCGCGCTTCTGTTCGTCTTGCTGCCCGAGCCTGCCGGGATCACCCACGAGACCTTGAGCGACGCTCTCGCCCTCTTGGCGTTCATGTTCGCACTTCAATTGGGTGAATATGCATTGAGAACGAACGGGCTGGCCGCGGCGATCGGCTGCGGGGTCGTCGCCGGCATCGGCTACTGGACGAGGCCCGAGGTCGCGGTCGTTCCGATCGTGGTCGTGATCACGGCGGGGCTCCGATACGCGGTTGATCGATACCGGCGGATGGACCTCCCGACTCAAGCTCAACATCCATTGGTCCGATTCGCTGCTCTGGGGGTGACGTTCCTGTTTGTAGTCGGCATGTATGCCATGGTCAAGGGGGAGGTTTCGGAGAAGCTCGCCCTGAGGCGCAC
>JBDTIR010000530.1:0-2661 GCA_039936275.1 Isosphaeraceae bacterium
GCATCACCAGGACGTTGGTCACGATCGACACGCCGAGCAGGACGGCCAGGGCGGCGATGATGTTGTTGCGGGCGTTGACGTAACCGGCCAGCTCGGCCATGTGCGACTCCGAGGCGATCGGACCGCCTTCGGCGTCGTCGGTCGCCTCGCCTTCGGCCAGGTTCGAGAGGGCGTCGGCTTTCTGCTCGGCGATCATCGGCCGGTCCCCTTGGAGCAGGCACTTGAGGTCAAGAATCAGGTCGTCGGGGTTGCGGTAACGGTTCTCGCGGTTCTTGGCCATCATCGTCTCAACGACTTCGCCCAGGCCGCTGGAAAGACGGGTGTTGAGGTGGTCGGGCGGGACAAGAATGACGTTCTTATCAACGTGCTTCTTCATGACCTCGTTCGGGGTCTCGCCGTCATAAGGAACCCGGCCGGTAATCATGTGATAGAATGTTGCACCGAGGCTGTAGATGTCGCCGCGGATGTCAACGTCCACCTGGCCGCGGACCTGTTCGGGGCTGATGTAGTAGGGGGTGCCGATGGCCATGCCGGCTTCGGCCATGGCCCATTTTTCATCGGCGGTGAGCCTGGCAAGCCCGAGGTCGGCGAGCTTGACGTTGCCGTCCTTGGTCAGGATGACGTTTTCTGGCTTGATGTCGCGGTGGATCAGGCCACGCTCATGGGCGTGCTTGAGGGCTTCGGCCACGGCGATGATGATCCGCAGGGCGGTTTTTTCATCGAAGACCTTGCCGCGTTCGATCATGTCCTTGATCGTCTCACCCTCGACGTATTCCATGACGAAGTAGTGGTGGCCGTTGACCTCGCCGGCGTCGATGGCGTTGACGATGTTGTTGTGTGAGAGCTTGGCGGCGATCTTGGCTTCGCGGTCGAACCGCTTGATGAACTCCCGGTTCTGCGCCAGGGCGTCGAGCAAGACCTTGACGGCGACGACGCGATCGACGCTTGACTGGCGGGCCTTGTAGACGACGCCCATCGACCCCTTGCCGATCTTTTCGAGGATCTGATAGCCGGGGATTTCGAATTTCTTTTGCGAGTCGCCTAGCTCTTGGTTGAGCCTGCGGGCCTGGCTTGAGGTCAGGGCCTTGGCGGCGATCATAACTTCCAGCAGGCCCGGGGCGTCGCTCTGCGCGGCGGCGAGTTTGTCGCGGTGGGCCTTGCAGTATTCGATCTCTTTTGGCGTGGCCAGGCCGCGCCGGAGGATCGTCTTCTCCAGGTTCAGCTCGGTGAACGAGGAGAGCCCCTTGGCGTCCTTCGGTTCGCTCTTGCTTTTGCCTTGGGACGATGCCGGGTCGCTCCGCGCGGGGGGCGGATTATCCTTGGCCGGGGGGTTGCTCTCGATCGATGTGGCCATTGGGGCCCTCTCTCAAACGTGTCAAAGCAAGCGGACGCAGCGGCGAATGCGATGCGAAAGGACGGGCGGAGGATGCGCGGGGCGGCAAAGCGAAATGGGCGCGCTGGCGTCCTCGTTCTCTACTGGTAGTATGGGGAAATGAATGGGAATGTCAACGATCTTCCCCCCAACCCGGTCACTTGGCTACAATATTTGCCTGGTCCGAAGCGGGCGGCCGTTGGGGCGCTAGCCGGGCCTGGTTTACTGAACTCCAAGCCGTGACGGAGGTTACTTTGCCCACGATCGGGGTGATTGCTGGTGATGGGGTGGGCCCCGAAGTGGTCCGCGAGGCGTTGATGATCCTTGACGACGTGGCCAAAGCCAACGAACTCGAGATCAACCTCGTCCCGTTTAATCTTGGCAGCGAGCGCTATTTGCGCACTGGCGAGGTCTTGCCCGAGTCGGTTGTCGAGGGCCTGCGGGCCTGCGACGCCATCTTGCTCGGGGCCGTCGGCGATCCGCGCGTGCCTCCCGGTGTGCTCGAAAAGGGTTTACTGCTCAAACTTCGGTTCGATTTTCATCAGTACATCAATCTGCGTCCCGTGCGCCTCTATCCGGGAGTCGAGACCCCGATCAAGGGGAAAGGTCCGGAGCAGATTGACCTGGTGGTCGTCCGCGAGAACAACGAAGACCTTTACGTCGGCGCCGGGGGGTTCACCTACAAGGGGACGGCCGAAGAGGTCGCCATCCAGACATCGATCAATACGCGGGCCGGGGTTGAGCGTTGTCTGCGATATGCGTTTGATCTGGCCCGCCGGCGAGGGGCAAATCGCCCGTTCCCCAGGCTCTCGGACGCCGATCGCACCCGGGGGCAAGTGGGGCAAGTGACCCTGGTCGCCAAGACCAACGTCCTGACCTACGCCCATGACCTCTGGATGCGTGCGTTCAACGAGGTCAGCAGTGACTATCCCGACATCAAGACCGATTACAACCATGTGGACGCCTGCTGCATGCGCATGGTTGTCTCACCCGAGCGGTACGACGTGATCGCCACGACCAACATGTTCGGCGACATCATCACCGATCTGGGCGCGGTCCTTCAAGGGGGGATGGGGCTGGCCGCCTCAGGCAATTTGAACCCCGACCGCACCGCCCCCAGCATGTTCGAGCCGGTGCACGGATCAGCCCCGGACATTGCCGGCCAAGGCATCGCCAACCCGATCGCCGCGATCTTCTCGGTGGCGATGATGCTCGACCACCTGGACGCCGCCGAACCCGCCGAAGCGATCCGTCGCGCCCTGGCCAGCGTCCTTGCCGTCGGCACCCCG
>JBDTIR010000531.1:0-11174 GCA_039936275.1 Isosphaeraceae bacterium
CCGGATCAGAAGCAGGCCGCGGAGTTGCTGCAACTTGGTGAACGCAGCGTGGTTGTCGCGCGTGTCGAGTGCGATCTCGCCACAGTCGGCCTGGTCATCGGCCGCCTGCCGATAGGTGTCCGCCGCCGCGAGGGCGTGAAAAATCTGATCAGGCGTATATGGCTTGGACACAAACTCATCCGCGCCAACACGAGCGCTGTAAACCCGATTCTCTTCGGCCAGGCGGGCCGTGACGATCACCACGGGAATCCTGTGCGTCTGGCGACTGGTTTTCAAGGCCTGGCAGACCTCGTACCCATTGGTGTCTGGCAGCATCAAGTCCAGAAAGACGATATCGGGCGGGCAGTCCTGAACCATCTCCAGGGCCTGGCCGCCGGTGAAGGCCGACTCGGTCTGGTAGCCGCGAAGCTGGACCAGCATCGACAGCAGCCGGTTGGCCTCCGGCTCATCTTCGACGATCAATGCGGTCGGCATCATCGGAGTTCCTCGTAAGGTCCAAAGTGGTTGGTAACACGGTGGACAACTGGCAACTTTTGATACGAGGTCTCCGTCCCTTCGGTTTGATCCCAACGTCTGGGGCCTATTCAATTCTACCCGATTGATCGGACTTTGGTCGCGGTTGGCGAGGTAGTTGGACCGTGAACTTGGTGCCGACGCCCAGCGTACTTTCAACGCGGATGTCGCCGCCATGCATCTCGATGAATTTCTTCACCAGGCTGAGGCCGAGTCCCATGCCTCGTTGTCCAAAGCCGAAATCACCAGTGGAATGGTGGCTGGGGTCAAACTCAGTGAAAAACGGTTGAAAAAGGTGCTGCAAGGTCTTCTGGTCCATGCCGATCCCGCGGTCTTCGACCTCGATTCGGGCGTCGTCGGGGCCGTCGAGCCAGGCCTTGACGAAGATCTGGCCGCCGTCCGGGGTGAATTTGATCGCGTTACTCAGCAGGTTGATCACCGCGTCGCGAACCTTGTCGAGATCGATCTCGAACGTCCCCAGGTCGTCGGCAATCTCGACGTCGAGGTTCAAGCGGCGTGCCTGAACAATCGGGCCGACCTGGACGACCACGTCGCGCAGCCGGGCCGCGAGGTCGACCCGGATCGTGTGCAAAGGGCTGCGAATATCGTTGGCACTGAGCAGTTTCAACATCGTACCAACCAGTCTCGCAAGCTGGCGAGCGGATTCGGAGAGTTGCTCGATGATCCCGCGTTCTGGCTCGTCACGTTGAGGGTTCACGAGCTTGAGGAGTTCGCTCATCCCCTGGACGACGGTGATCGGCGTGTTCAACTCGTGGCTGGCCACCTCCAGGAAGGCGCTTTTCAAGGCGTCGGACTCGGCTAGTTCCTGGTTCGCGTGGGTTAACTGGGTATTGGCGGTCTGCAATTCGGCAATCAGACGCCGGCGCTCGGCCAGAAGATTGTACTGATCGGCCCCTTGACCGATGATCGTCTCCAGCTCGGCGACGTCCCAGGGTTTGAGGATATAGCGAAAAATGCCCCCTTGATTGACAGCCTTGATGACGGCCTGAATGTCTGCGTAGCCAGTGAATAACAGCCGGATCGTGTCGGGATGGAGTTCGCGGACCTGACTAAGCAACTCGTCGCCGGTCATGCCGGGCATTCGCTGATCTGATAAGATGACGTGAATCGGTTCCTGATCAAATAATCGGAGCGCCTCGGTGCCGGACGAAGCGGTCAAAACCCGGTAGCGACGATGAAACAGATGGCGCAGACTCTCCAACACGTCAGGTTCGTCATCCACAATTAGGAATGTGTAACGCTGCGGGTCCGCCATCCGGAGCACTCCTCAAGCAACCGGTTGCTGAACACAATCGCACGAGCATCGAAAACAAGTTCTTCGATTCCATGGAAATTTCACTGCGAATCGCATTGCGCCGCGAGCTTCCGCTTCAGGCTGCGTCTCCTCCATCGTCAGGCGGTACGGCTCCGCCCAGTCGGCGAACTTCGTTCTCCAGGGTGGTGACGCGCTCTTGAAGGCTGCCGAGCTGCTCGCGAAGGCGGTCGCTTTCATTGGCTCCGGAGATCAGGCGGTCGTACTCCAGGGCGGCCTGGCGGACGGCGGCGAGGAGTTCCTCGGGTTGCCAGGGCTTCTTGAGGAACTGGTAAATATGCCCCTGGTTGATCGCCGCGATGATCGATTCCAGATCGGCATAACCAGTAAAGAGGAGGCGGATGGCGTGGGGGTTGCCGGCCTTGACTCTGGCCAGCAGTTCTACGCCGGTAATCCTGGGCATGCGCTGGTCGGTCATGATGATGTGGACTTCTTCCTCCTGCATCAGGCGGAAGCCGTCCAGGGCGCTGGTGGCCTTCAAGACCCGGAACTCGCGGCGCAAGAGGTCGTAGACTGAGTCGCACACGTCGGGCTCGTCGTCGACGACCAGGAGACAATGTTTCGGGGTCGTGGTCATCGCATCGAAGCTCCTCAGGAACAGCAATCCGAAACTGAAAAGGGCGGATCAAACGGAAATCAGGTTAAAACAGAGAGCGGCGAGTCGGATTTTCTCAACAATGAATTGCTCAAACCGGCCATCCATCCACCAACAGCCAACATCCTTTGTTCCACTCACTTTCGATGCCGGTTCGCCTCAAAATGTCCAGGACGAATGGCCTCTCAGCCGTCAGAGGCGACAAGTCAGCTCCCTCATGGTTCCTGGTGCGGGCCATCGGCTGGCAAGCGGATACGGAAGCAGGTTCCCTGGCCGGTCGCGCTCTCGACCTCGATCCGGCCGCCGTGGCCAGTGACGATGCCGTGCGAGATCGACAGGCCCAGGCCGGTCCCTTCGCCGACGGGCTTGGTGGTGTAGAAAGGGTCGAACAAGTGTGGCCTGATCTCTGGCGGGATGCCGACGCCGTTGTCGATGATCTCGATGATCTGGCAACCAGGCTCGGCGCGCAGTCGGACCACGACTCGTCCTCCTTGCGACGGACGGGCTTCCTCGACGGCCTGGATCGCGTTGACCACCAGGTTCAAGACGACCTGGCCCATCTCGGCGGGCGTGCAGGTGATCTTGGGCACGTCCTCGGTCTCGATGACCAGTTCGACGCTATGCTGGCGGACCCGTCCCTGGACCATCTCGGCGGCGCTCTCCACCAAGTCGCGCAGTAAGGCCGGCTCCATCTTGGTCGGCGAGGTCCGTGCCATGCCGCGCATCTTCTGGACGATCATGGCGACGCGCTGCACCCCTTCGCGAGTTTTGGTAATCATCCGGTTGAGGTTCTCACGGACGTAAGGCCAGTCCAGGTCGTCGCTGAGAGCTTGGATCCGGGCGAGGCACTCGGGCGCGACCTGCGCCAGAGGCTCGCAGGCCGACTCATACGCGGTCATCATTTCCAGAACGCCGGCCAGGTCGCGCTCCAGAACGGCCAAATTATTAGCAATATATGCCAGAGGGTTGTTGATCTCGTGCGCTACCCCGGCGGCCAGCAAGCCAATCGAGGCGAGCCGGTCTGACTGCACGAGCATCTCGCGCATGCGCTGCCGCTCGGTCTGATCGCGGATCGAGCCGATGAACTGAGGCTCGCCGTCCAGGTTCACGATGCTGAGCGAGAGTTCCAGCGGGAAGACCTCGCCGTCCTTGCGACGGCCGTTCAATTCGATGGTCCGGCCTACCACCCGGGGGTCTCGGGCGTGCAGGGCCGCCTGAAAGTCATGAGCCTGGTCGTCGGGGATCAGCCTCGCCAAAGGTCCGTCGAGCACCTCCGAGGCTGAGTAACCGAACGTGCGCTCGGCAGCCGGATTGAACAATGTCACCCGTCCTTCGGGGTCGGCCACGACGATGGCGTCCAGCGACCCTTCGGCCAGGCGTCGGTAGCGCGATTCGGAACGGGTCAGCTCGCGATTCTTGGCCTCGATCGCCCTGGCGTTCTTGAGCTGCGATTCCGCGAACTGGCGGCGCGTCTCCTCCAAGGCCTTGCGTTCGGTGATGTCGCGGATTACGGCCAGGACGACCGTCTGATCCTCAAGGCGGATCGTCGAAGTATTGATCTCGACCGGGATCGTCTGCCCGTCCTTGGCGCGATGCTGTCCTTCACAAGAAAGACGACCGCTGCTTAACTGCTCGTGTAACCGGGCCTCGAAGCCGTCGGCGAACTCCGGGGCGTCGATGTCTCGGGTGGTGAACTGAAGCAGTTCATCACGGGTATAACCCAGGAGATGCGTGGCGGCCGGGTTGATGTCAAGGATCCGACCTGCAAGGTCGTGAACAAAAACCGCGTCGTTGATCCCTTCAAACAAGGTTCTCGCCCAACGCTCCGAGGCCATCAAGGCCGCTTCAGTCTGCTTGCGTTTGGTGATGTCCTGCATCGTGCTCCGGATGCCCACCACGTTGCCGAGGTCGTCGTGGGTCAGGCGGTTCTCGATCTGAAGCACCAGCTCGCGGCCGTCCTTGGTCGTGTACGTCCGCTCGACCGATTGAACCGGTCGCTCCCCCCGGACTCGTTCCCGAACGGCGCGGCGCGACTCGCCGCGCAGGTCTTCACGGACGAAGTCATAGATCAATCGACCTCGCATCTCTTCAAGCGTGTAGCCGAGCATCTCGCACTCGGTGCGATTGACGCTGACGATCCGTCCTTCGGTGTCGATCTCATGGTAGCCGAACGGGGCCTCGTCGTAGAGCCTGCGGAACCGATCCTCGCTCTCTCGGAGCGCCTGGTCGATCCGCAACCGCTCACTGATGTCAGTGATGAACCCGTAATAACCCAGAGGACGTTCTTGATCGTCGCGGAAGAAGTCCATGGCGAGGCCGACCGGAACCGTCGAGCCGTCCTTGCGGATGTATTCCTTCTCGTACCGCTGCGCCTGGCCGGTCGCCTGCAGTTGGTGAAGCGCCTCGGTGGTGGTCGGTTGCCAAGGCGGGGGGGTGATCTCCAGGATGTCCATGCCTCGCAGCTCGTCAGCCGCATAACCAAGCAACGACGCGAACGCCGGATTCCAGCAGGTGATCGACCCTCGAAGATCAAGGGCCACGAACGGTTGCGAGGTCTGGTCGATCACCCTGAACGCCAACTGACTGAGGACCAGATCGTTGGCCGACCGATTTCCCCCGGTCGGTTGCGGGTCGTCCCCGGAGGCGGATTGTCGCGTCTGGTTCAAAGGCGCAGGGGCCGCGGAATCGCGCGGTGGGCCGACGTTCACGGGCGGTTCCTCGGGCCTTGGGGTTCTCGAAGCAGCCATGAGCATCCATTCGTCTTTGAGTTCTCAGGGTTCAACCCCGAGAGCCGCGCCGACGCCTCTCGATCAAGATACGTCCGCCGAGCCAACTGTTGTGACGTCAAATCCTCCGCGTCCCTGGTCTTGACCAGTTCTCCGGCGATTGCCACGATGGGTCCGGGCCATTATAAAGGATGTCACGGCGGTCAAGCACGAAGTTTTCGTCCCCAAGGCCTACTTTTCCTTCGATCAGTTCGATCTTGAGGCTGCGCCATGCCTGCATTCAGCCATCACGTCTTCATTTGCGGCAATCAGCGCTCCCCCGGTCACCATCGCGGTTGTTGCGACCCTGATGGCGATCAGGCGTTGCGCGACGCCTTCAAAAAAGAACTCAAAACCACCGGCCTTCGCGCCCGGGTCCGCGCCAACCACGCCGGTTGCTTCGACCAGTGCGAGCACGGGCCGACCGTCGTCATCTATCCCCAAGGGATCTGGTACGGCCACGTCGAGATCAAGGACGTCCCTCGGATCGTCGCCCGCACCATCGTCGCCGGCGAGGTGCTTGACGACCTGCTGATTGATGACTCTTGCCTGAACAACGCCCACTGCCCTCATCGAAGCTGATATCCAGAACTCTCCTTGGAACCGCCTTTGAATCCCCGACGGCCGCGCCTCCCCACACCTGGAGCCAAGGACGCTCACTCGAACATAAGGCGGAACATCCTGAAAATCAATGCTATCCGATGCGCCGCAAACTCCAAACTCCACGGTGAACTCTCTGTGACGTCCAGAATGCGAGGCCCGTATTGACCCCTTTGACGCCTGTGGTTGATTCGATTGAAGAGGTCCGACGCGCGGTGCGAGCCGATCGGGACGGGGGCAAGGTCGTCGGCCTCGTGCCCACAATGGGGGCCTTGCATGACGGCCACGTTCGGCTGATTGAAGCCTGCCGCGAATGGGCAGACACGGTGATTGTATCCATCTTCATCAATCCCACTCAGTTTGGGCCGACCGAAGATTTCCAGAACTATCCCAGAACTCTGGAGGACGACCGCCGCCGCTGCGCTGAGGGAGGCGCCTCGTTGATCTTCGCCCCCAAGGTCGAGACGATGTATCCCCGGGGTGATCGTTCAACGTATGTTGAGGTTCCCAGTCTCAGCGATGTGCTGGAAGGAGCGAGCCGGCCGAACCACTTTCGAGGGGTGGCGACGGTCGTCCTGAAACTCTTTCAGATTGTCGGCCCCGACCTGGCCTGCTTCGGCGAGAAAGATTACCAGCAGCTTCTCGTGGTCCGCCGCATGGTCGAGGACCTGAACGTCCCGGTCAAGATTCAGGGGGTCGCCACGGTTCGAGAACCGGACGGCCTGGCGTTAAGTAGCCGCAACCGCTATCTCGGTCCCGACGATCGCCAGGCGGCGACGGTCCTCTGGCGCGCCTTGTGCTCAGCAAAAGATCTGGTCGCCGACGGCGAGCGCGATCCTGATCGGGTTCGACAACGCTTGCGGGAAACGATAGAATCAGAAGGGCGGGCGCGACTGGATTACGGGGAGGTCGCCGACGCTGAGACGCTGGAACCCTTGTCGGACTGGCCTCCTGGCCAACGCGCCTTGGTCTTGCTGGCCGTTCGGGTTGGCCCTGCCCGGCTCATTGACAACGCCCTCTTGCCTGGATGATCGTCTCATGCGGTTAAAGGTCTTGAAAAGCAAACTCCACCTTGCCGCCGTGACGCGATGCGCCCTGAACTATCACGGCAGCCTGACGATCGATCCGGACCTGCTGGACGCCGTCGGCCTGGTGCCTTATGAAGCGATCCTCGTCAGTAACGTCGCCAACGGCAACCGAGGCGAAACCTACGTCTTGCCCGGCGTTCGTGGTCTCGGCCAGATCGAGATGAATGGTGCGATGGCCAGGCTCGCCGCTGTCGGCGACCGACTGATCGTGATGGCCTTCGCCGACCTGGACCCTGGCGAAATCCAGGGTCACCGCCCTCGCGTTGTCGCGCTCGATGAACGCAACCGGATCGTCGAACGCCTCGACTACGCTCCAATCGGCCAAGACGCTTGACAAACGGATCTCTTCCAGCAATGGATCAGCCACGTTGTCGAGCTTAACGCTTTCGTCTCCGTGATTGAGCCCTCCGCTGTCCCGATCAAAAGGAAGCAGTCCGACGCATGCGACAGATCCTCTTTCGCATTCCAGGCGTGGATGTACCGATCTTCGGCTACGGTGCCATGTTGTTTCTCGCCTTCGTGGGCTCGATGAACCTGGCCGCCTGGCGGGCCAGGCGCGAGAAGCTCGACGAAGAGGCGGTCTACGACCTGGCCCTGTACATCTTCCTGGGCGGCCTGCTCGGCGCCCGGGCCTTCTACGTCTGGCAATACTGGGGCGAGCGGATCAAGACCGTCTGGGACGTGTTCAAAATCTGGGAAGGGGGAATCGTCTTTTATGGCAGCGTCATGGGGGGGGCCGCCGCGTTCTTCCTCTACTGGGCCTGGCGACGGTTCCCCTTGCGGCCGATGCTCGACGTGGTCGCGCCATCAATGACGGTGGGGATCGCCCTGGGGCGCCTGGGTTGCTTCCTCAACGGTTGCTGCTATGGGGATCGTTGCGACCTCCCCTGGGCCGTGCGTTTCCCCGCCCCGTCCCCCCCTTGGATCGATCAGGTTCACCATGGCTTGATCCCGGAATCGGCCCTGGCTTCCCTCGCGGTCCACCCGACCCAACTCTACTCGTCGTTCGACGGCCTGGTCTTGCTGCTGCTTCTGTCGGCCTATTTCCCGGTCCGCCGCCGTGACGGCGAGGTGATGGCCCTCTTGATGGTCACCTACCCGATCACCCGGTTCCTGATCGAACATCTTCGCAATGACGAGGGCGTCTTCTTCGCCGGCCTGACCATCTCCCAGAACCTGAGCATCGGCATCTTCCTGTTCGGCCTGCTCTTCTGGGCATGGCTCTGGCGGCAACCCGTCGGCCGTCACGTCGATATGGCGGTTGACCCCAATCCAGAGGCTGCCGAGATCACCTCAATCGCATCTGCTTGATGAAAATTCGTGTGCGACCCATTCATGGCACACGAAGTTGATTCAAGATACGTTTAAGAATGTCGTCGGCTGAGAGTCCTTCGGCGTCGGCCTCGTAACTGACGACGACCCGGTGGCGGAGGACGTCGCGGGCCAGAGCCTTGACGTCATGGGGCGTGACGTAGTCTCGTCCCCAGAGTAGGGCGTGAGCCTGAGCCGCTCTGACCAGGGCGAGGGTGGCCCTTGGGCTGGCCCCCAGTTCGATCAAGGGGGCCAGATCGAGGCCGGCGGCTTTAGGGTCGCGCGTGGCCCGGATCAGGTCCACGATATATTCCTTGATCGCCGGGGCCACCCGCACGTTCGAGGCGCGGTCGCGCAGGGCCTGGACCTCGCCCGGGCTGAACAAAGGGGCGTCCGCCAAGGGCCCCGGGTCCGAACGGTCAGACACGCCGGGCAGGTCAATCATCGCCAGTTCCGAGGCGCGATCCGGGTAGGGTACGATCAGCTTCATCAAGAACCGATCGAGTTGGGCCTCGGGCAAAGGGTACGTCCCTTCGTGCTCGATCGGGTTCTGCGTCGCCAGGACGAAGAACGGGTCAGGCAGGCGGATCGTCTCGGCGCCGATGGTGACCTGCCCTTCTTGCATCGCCTCCAGCAAGGCACTTTGCACCTTGGCAGGGGCGCGGTTGATCTCGTCGGCCAGAAGGACGCTGGTCACAATCGGCCCCGGGTGGGCGTCAAACGTTCCTGTACTCGGGCGGTAGACCTGCGTTCCGGTCAGGTCGGCCGGCAGAAGGTCAGGGGTGAACTGGATCCGTCGAAAGGGTAAAGCGAGGGTATGCGCCAGAGCACGAACCGCGCGGGTCTTGGCCAGGCCGGGCACCCCTTCGATCAAGACGTGCCCTCCTGCAAGCAAGGCGACGACGAGCCGCTCCAAAAGCGTCCTCTGACCGACCACGGCCAACTCAAGCCGCTCGATCAGAGCGACGAGGGCCGGGTCGCCATCGTGCAGCGGTTCAGCATCGAACATCAAGAGACTGAAGGTCCTCCGGAGAGGCCTGGGACGCGAGCGATCCGCGGCCGTTCGAACGGTGTGAGATGAGAATGAAAAAGGGTTGCCTTGTGACCAGGCTCAGCGTCCGCTTCGTCGCCGCTCCATCATCTTGCGGAGGATGTCGCTAGCGGCCACGCTGGTATCCAGGTAAACCTGCTTGGACGGCTCCACGGCGGACTCTTCCGCCTTCTTGGATACGTAGAACGGGTTTGACTCATCAATGAATTCCTCGGGCGCTACGTCCGTGTCGCGCTCGACCTGCTCTTCGTCATCATCAGGATCAGCGTAGTCGCCCCCGCCACCGGCGTCGCCAACTCCTTCTGGGAGCCGCTCGTACTCGATGTCGTCCAGGTAACTTGGCCGGCTCACCGCGGCAGGCTGGGGCGCGGCCACTTTGGGTGGGGGTGTCGCTTTCGCCACGGGAGTCGGAATCGGGGCGGCTTCTGTTACAGGAGCCGGAACAGGCGCGGGCTCGGCTTGCACGACAGGAACGGGCGCAGGCTTGGCTTGCGCGACAGGAACGGGCGCAGGCTTGGGAGGCGTCACGACGGGTGCCGGAGCGGGCGGCGCGACTGGAGCGGGCGGCTCGGGCGGCTCGGGCGGCTTGACGGCGCGGGGCGATTCCTTTTCAACCTGCGGTGCGGACTTGGCAGCGATCGCCTCTTTGTAGGCGTTGATTGTCAGGGTCTCTCCGCGATAGACGCCTGATGGTCGTTCGGGGGTCGAATTCTCCTGATCGGAGACCAGCCACGAATCGATCTGGTTATGATCGACCTCGTCGAGGGACGCTCCCTTGGCCGGCGCGGGCTTCGCGGACGCGGCGACGGCAGCCTTCGCCCCTTGAATCGAGACCGCGAACGTGAGCGGCCCGACTTGAAGCAGTTCGCCGTTCTTGAGCGAATGCGGTCCCTTCAAGGGTTTGCCGTTAACCAGTGTGCCGTTGCGGCTTCCCATGTCCCGGACGATCACGGCGTCGTCGCCGATGCTGATCTCCGTATGTTCGCGACTGACCAACTCACTGTTCGGCCGCAAGTGGCAACGCTCGCCGCGACCGATAAGGAACAAGGGACCCGCCAGGGGAATCGTCTTGCCTTCCGGCTTTCCCTGGACAACGATGAGCTGGACTGTCATCATAGCGATCGTCCTATCATCTCAAAGAGTCAACAGCGAACGCTCAAGCGCGGGTCGCGCTTGTCGGCAAGACGCCGCACCCAAGTCGAATTCACCAAAATCAGACCAAGAAGAGGTAGGGGTATTACGGGTTCGGCCGCTCGACGACGGCCGTTGTCGCTTCCCTTTCATCATATCCGGTCAAGCGGGCAAGTCCTAGGACCAATCCGACTTTTCTGAAAATTTACCGCCCAGCGCGGCGGCCCTGCTGGTCAAGGGCGCGACGGGCGTCTCTTCTATCATCGGAAAGTTCGGAGCCGTCGATCAAGCTGATTGTCGTTTGTCTTGTGTCAGATTATCCGCAACTTCAGCGTTTCCGGGTCCAGGCGGGGTTGCGATAAACCGTTGACTCTCGATCCGAAGCCATGCGCCGTTCGGCAATGGATAGATCACTGGGAATCGATTCAAACCGCAATAAGTCACAAAGATAAGATTTTACGAGATTCGCCCATATAGTGGTCTCAATATTCAGTTCAGTCAGGTCCACGAGCCCAGGCAGCTCGGGAGTTGCCTCTGACCGAGCGAGCAAGAGCGATCCATGCTGAAGGACTGCCCGAGGACGTCGACGCTGGGCGCTGCCGACCACCTTGGAACCGAGAAACACGATGTCCTCGGGATCGTGATCCAGAAAACAGAGGAACGGCCGCTCTCTCCTTGCCGACGAAGGCCCTTCGCTGCGACGACCCGCCTCGATCCCCAACGACCCGAGCCCCTCGGCGATCGCCGCATGCACCGCTCGATACAGATCGGCGGGACGACGCGCGAC
>JBDTIR010000532.1:0-6315 GCA_039936275.1 Isosphaeraceae bacterium
TAACGGTTATGTGCCCTATTGAAAAGAGCGGGTTCTCAAAAATCTACGACCCAGCGCCAACCGAGGTACGACAACCCGTTCTGGCGGTCCTGAACCAACCAGCCTGACCGGGTATTTCGCCGCGCCTGGTGCCGCTTGATTTCCGTCCTAGTCACGCCCCGATCCTCCAAGTCCGATGAGGGAATCAGACGACGCCTCTTGACGACCGTCACGACGTGAACTACTTTCTATCGCAAAGCAACCGGATTGGGACGTGGCGATTTTGGGAGGTGAGGCGCATGGAGTTGCGGGAGGCGTTGACCCAGATCACCGAGATAAGGTCCCAGATGGCCCGCACCGAGGTCTTCCGCGGCTATCGAGCTGCGCCGGTGGCGTTCTCGGGGCTGCTCGCCTTCGCGGCGGCCGGGGCGCAGGCGGCCTGGATCACCGACCCGGTCCGGCAGTGGGACCAATATCTCCAGCTCTGGAGCGGCGCGGCGTTGCTCAGCGCCCTGGCGTCCGGGGCAGGAATGACCGTCGGCTGGCGGCGGCGGGCCTCGGCCTGGCGTCGCGAAATCACCTGGCTGGCCGTCGGCCAGTTCGCCCCTTGCCTGATCGCCGGCGGCGTGGTGACGGCCGTCCTGACCCTCGCGGTTCCTGAAGGTATCCGGCTCTTGCCCGGTCTCTGGCAGGTCCTGTTTAGCCTGGGTATCTTCGCCTCATGCCGCCTCTTGCCCAGGGCCACCTTCGGCGTGGGCCTATTCTATCTGGCCGCGGGGGCCGTCACCCTCGCCGCGGCGCATGGCGAGGCCGCCCTGGCCCCCTGGACGATGGGCCTGCCCTTCGGCCTGGGTCAACTCCTCGCGGCGGCGGTCCTCTACTGGACGTTGGAGCGTGGCGATGTCGAACCCTGAGCCGGAGAAGGCCGGCGCTTCCCCTTCGGGCCGCTTCGCCTACGACGGCCTGGAGCGCGTCATTCACGAAAAAGCCCGCCTGGGAATCATGACCTCGCTGGCCACCCACCCCAAAGGGCTCCTCTTCGGAGACCTCAAGGAACTCTGCCACCTGACCGACGGCAACCTCAGCCGCCATCTCCAGGTCCTCCACGACGAAGGACTCGTCGAAGTCTGGAAAGGCTACCACAAAAAACGCCCCCAAACCCTCTGCCGGTTAACCGACGAGGGCCGACGCCGGTTCCTCGAATACGTCGCCGTGCTCGAAGAGGTCGTCGCTGACGCTGTCGCCGCCGCCAAGGCCGCGCCCACGACCGGCCCGACCCTTGCCCGCCAGGAAGGCTGGTCCCCCATCTGATTGATCGACGCGCCCTCTTGGCCCGAAACGCCACCCGGGCACGACGATTTGCCTTGACTCGCTTTGCAATACAAAGGACACGAGACCGCCAAGTCAACGATAAAGGAGGAGATGATGCGAGTGATCCGATCGGACGTCTTGGGAATGTGCTTCGGGGTCCGCGACGCCTTGGCGATGCTCGCTGACATCGAGCGGCCTTGCGAGGTCACGATTCACGGGGAGCTGGTCCATAATGAAGCGGTCCTGGTTCAGCTTGGTGCGCGCGGGTTCCCGATGGTCGGGGAAGCCGACCGCAGCACCGTTCCGCCCACGCCCTCGGTCTTGGTCACGGCGCACGGGATCAGCGATACGGAGCGGGCCAGGCTCGAACGCGCCGGCAAGCACTTGATTGATACGACCTGCCCCCTGGTCGCTCGCGTCCACCGCGCCGCCAAAGGGTTGCAAGAGCAGGGGTATCACGTTCTGGTTATCGGCCGTCCCGGGCACGTCGAGGTCAAGGGGATCGTTGAGGACTTGCATCATTATCAGGTGATTCAGAGCGTGGACGAGGTCGAGCGTTACCCGGGCGACCGCCTGGGCGTCGTCTGCCAGACCACAACGGCGCCTCGGCTCGCCTCGGCGATCCGCGAGGCGATCGTCGCCCGTAATCCACACGCCGAGGTCCGGTTCGTCGATACGGTCTGTCGGCCGACAAAAGAACACCAGAGGGCCCTCGATCGCCTGATCGATCAGGTTGAGGCCATGGTTGTGGTCGGTGGTCGGAACTCGAACAACACCCGCGAGCTGGTGACACTCTGCAAGGAGCGGGCCTTGCCAGTCGTCCACGTTCAAGGCGCGACCGACCTCGATCCAGCCTGGTTCGTTGATTTTGAAGTCGTCGGCCTGACCGCCGGCACCTCAACGCTTGACGCGACCATTAACGAGGTAGAACAGGCCCTCAACCGGATCGCGTCGGCACGCCCGTTGGCCGTGGGATGTTGATTGAACACCGGAGCCTGGATTCAAGAGCTTCTCCAAGGGACGTCCGCCACCCCGGCGCGGTGGTTGACAACTCTGGCCATGACGAACAAGGCGTCACTCAAGCGGTTCAGATAAACGATCAAGGGGGCGGGAACGTGCTGGTTCTCAAGCCCGGCAAGCCGGATGACCCGGCGTTCGGCGCGTCGGCAGACCGTCCTGGCCAGGTGAATCTGCGCCGCAGTCGCGGTGCCGCCCGGCAAAATAAATTGGGTCAACGGCGGCAATTCCGCCTCCATCAAGTCAATCGCCTGTTCCAGCCTGGCCGTATGCTCAGGACCGACCGTGTCGTGAAACTTGCCCGAAGGGTTCGGATCGGCCAGGGCCGCGCCCACGGCAAACAGGTCGTTTTGGATCTGCTCGACCAGCGCATCGCCTTTGGGATCGAGCCCGGAGGCTCTGGCCAGACCGAGCAGGGCGTTCAACTCATCGACCGTCCCATACGCCTCGATCCTCGGATCGTCTTTGGAGACCCGCCCTTTGGCCAGGAGCCCGGTCGTGCCGTCGTCGCCGGTCTTGGTATAGATCTTCAAGGTCGGAAGGTTCCCCGAGGGGTCTAAAATACGGGTCGGGCCGGAGTCTTTGGGACCGATCGGTTGGCGAGACGCCCTGACGACTCTATACTAGGCGGGACGACCCCTCGACGGGTAGACCGATCCAACCTCCTTGGAACTCGTTTCGTTCCGCCCTTTGATGTCCCCGGCCGGAGTTTTCGACCCCCAATGACAACCACCCTGGCCTTGACCCTATGCTTGCTCGCCCAGCCGCCCTCCGCCGCTCCTTCGGCCGAAGACCTGACGCGAGAAGCGGTCCACCTGACCAACATCCGTCAGGTGACCACCGGCTTCGCCCGCGCCGGCGAAGGCTACTTTCGCCCGGACGGTCAGGCCATCATCTTCCAGGCCGTGCGCAACCTCGCGCCTTCGATTTTCCACACCCCGACGCCCAACGAAACAGATTATCAGATCTTCACCGCTGATCTTGCCAAAGACGCCAAACCTCGCATGGTCAGTAACGGCGAAGGAGCCTGCACTTGCGCCTACTACCACCCAGACGGCAAGTCAATCATTTACGCTTCGACCCACCTCAATCCCACCCCCCCGGAATCGCAGCCCAAAGGCCCCGCGTATAGTAGGACCGAACGGTACAAGTGGGAGTTCCCCGAGGGGATGGACATCTTCCGCGCCAACCTGGACGGCTCCGACCCTGTCCGCTTGACCGACGCCAAAGGATACGACGCCGAAGGAACGTACTCGGACGATGGCAAACAGATCATCTTCACCTCGTTTCGAGACGGCGACGGCGAAATCTACATCATGGACGCCGACGGCAAGAACCCCAGGCGGATCACCAGGGCCAAAGGGTACGACGGCGGCCCCTTCTTCTCGCCAGACGGCTCAAGGATCATCTATCGCAGCGACCGTAAGGACAACGACCTGCTCCAGCTTTACATCAACAACCCCGAAGGGACCGCCGAGCGCGCCTTGACCGACAACGAGTTCGTCAACTGGGGCCCGTCGTGGCACCCCGACGGCGTACATATCATTTATGCCACAAGTCGGCACGGTCACAGTAATTATGAGCTCTACACGATGAACGTGGACACCGGCAAGGACCAACGGATCACCTTCCGCGAAGGGTTCGACGGCTTGCCCGTCTTCAGTCCGGACGGCAAGCACCTGATGTGGACCTCCAGCGGCCGAACCTCCGACAAGAAGAGCCAGCTCTTCATTGCCGATTTCCAGAGGAACGCGCAACCGTAAACCGCGCGTCGCGCGGGATGTTTCGGATCGATTCTCAACCTAACCCAACGAGGCCTGGTTCATGAATGCCAAGGACGTGATTCGCTGCTCGCTCGATCAAAGTCAACACATCATGGACGCCTACCTCGGCGATCTTGACGACGCCGATCTCCTGATCCGGCCGATTGAAGGGATGAACCACATCGCCTGGCAACTCGGCCATCTGATTCAGACCGAGCGAACGATCGCCGAATCCATCAAACCAGGCTCCTCCCCCCCTTTGCCTGACGGGTTCGAAGTGGGTCACGGCCGGCAAGAGTTCGGCAAGGACGACGCTTCAGCTTATCTGCCCAGGGCCAAATACCAGGAACTCTGGAAGGCCCAGCGCGCCGCGACCAAGGCCGTGCTTGACTCACTGCCCGACTCGGATCTGGACAAGCCCAGCCCAGAGGCGTTCCGCGGCTTCGCCCCGACCTTCGGCGCGCTCTTGAATCTGGCCGGAACCCATCCGCTGTTGCACGCTGGACAGTTTGTCAGCGTACGCCGCAAGCTCAAGAAGGCAGTCACGATCTGATCGTGATTCCTTGAGCTTTTGGATTTGATCGCGAGCGGCCCCGACCCGGCCATTAGAACGGAACGGCGTCCCTCATGAATATCCTGCTGGTTCCCATCGGCAGTCATGGGGACGTGCATCCGTTTGTCGGCTTGGGATCGGCGCTCCGCGACCGTGGGCACCGCGTCACGGTTTTGACCAACAGCCACTTCGGCCCGTTGATCGGGCGAGCCGAGCTTGATTTCGTCGCCTTGGGGAGTGAAGACGACTATCAGCAGGCGATCAGCGATCCCAAACTCTGGGAACCGATCGAGGGATTCAAGCGAGTCGTCGAGTGGGGTATTCTCCGCCAGATGCGGCCGGTTTATGAACTGATCGCCGAGCGTTATCTTCCTGGAGAGACCGTGGTCCTGGCCCAGGCGACCGCCTTTGGTGCCCGGATCGCGCAAGAAGCGCTGGGTGTTCCGTTGGTGACGGTCAACCTTCAGCCGGCCTTGTTGCGGAGCGTCGTCGAGCCGCCCGCCTTGCCGGGCTATGCCTTGGTGCGCCGCTTGCCTCGCGCCGGTCGCCGCTTGTTTTACTGGTTCGGTGATCGCCTGATCGTGGACCCTTTGTTGACCAAGGGGGTTGACGCCTTCCGCGCCGAGTTGGGCTTACCCAGGGTGCGACGGTTCCTGGACCGCTGGTGGTTCTCTCCGCAACGGGTGCTCGGCCTCTTTCCCGATTGGTTCGCCCCGCCGCAGCCGGACTGGCCGCCCCAGGTGGAATTGACCGGCTTCCCCTTGTTCGACGAGCGCGGCCTGGAACCGGTCCCTGTTGAAGTGAACGAGTTCCTTGACCGGGGCGACCCGCCGATCGTCTTCACCCCGGGAACGGCCATGGCGTACGGGCATGAGTTCTTCAAAGCCGCCGTCGGAGCCTGCCAGCGTCTGAACCGGCGCGGAATCCTCCTGACCCGGTTCGCCGACCAGGTGCCGACCCCGTTACCCGAGGGGGTCCGCCACGTCTCCTACGTGCCGTTCAGCCAGCTCTTGCCCAGGGCCTCGGCCCTGGTCCATCACGGCGGCATCGGCACCTCGGCGCAAGCCTTGGCGGCGGGAATCCCTCAATTGATCATGCCCATGGCCCACGACCAGCCTGACAACGCCGCTCGGCTCACCAGGCTCGGCGTCGGTCGCGCCTTGCGTCCCCAAGCGTTCCACGCTCCCGCCGTGGCCGACGCCCTGAGCGCCTTGCTTGGTTCCTCCGACGTCGCCTCTCGATGCCGAAGCCTGGCGAGCCGCGTCCTTGAAGCCGACCCGATGGGCGACGCCTGCGCCTCGATCGAGCGCCTCGGCCTGTGAATCATGGGGACAATTTAAATACGTGATAGCATCTTGAACTTTATGGTGCTATTGGCTGCGACCGCTCCTCTTGCTGGGCGACAACCCCCAAGACCTGCCAAGCTTAGCCTGGCGCACCCGAACGAACCCACCTGCCATTTTGGCAGGGTGATCGGGAGCTTATGGAATCGGCTTTTTTTTGGGATGATGGAACCCATCCCTTGAATCTTCAAGATGTTAGGGAACGGCGTTCCGGCTTTACCAAACGAAGCCATCTATGAGAGGGGGGAAGTCAAGCGGACTGGTGCAGAATTCTGGGGCGGGAGCTCCCGCACATCCCCTTCGCCGTCGGCGTCGGTCGATCTGGCCCATCTCAGACCTCGCCCACAGT
>JBDTIR010000533.1:0-18839 GCA_039936275.1 Isosphaeraceae bacterium
GGAACGACTCAAGGGGGCGTTGACCACTTCGATCAAAAGCCTGCGGACGTGGTCAACAGGGGCGGTTAACGGCTCTTGGGCTGGAGATTCGGTCTGGCCGTTCCGTTGAGTCGGTGGATGATCGGTAGGCATTGGTGAACGGGATGCGCGTTCGAGCCGATCGACGATTGCGCCCAGGGTTTTGGCCCTGGAAAGCTGGTCCATCACGTCGCCGTCGGGGCCAAAGTCAAGACCGACGACCGCGTCGCGCAAGCTGCCCAGGATCTCGACTCGCTTGATCGAATCAATGCCCAGGTCGGCCTCCATGTCCAGATCGAGCCGGAGCACTTCGGCGGGATAGCCAGTGCGGTCTTGCACGATCCGCAAGAGGCGAGACGCGATCTCATCTCGATCAAGGCCGCGCTGATTGATGTCCAGGTGTTCTTGCTTGTGGTTGGAACTCGTGTTTTGGATGTTCTCATGAGGAGTAATTTTAGAATTCGCCACTTTGTCGAGTGAGGAGCTGATACGGTTCAATGGGTGATCGTGTTTTGAGGTCTGGAATTTTAAATCTGAAGGAGTCGGGAATCTTGAATCTGGAATGGATTTTGATCCGTTCGGGGTTGCGTTGTGTTCTGTTGCGCGACTGGCCAGGTAATCGAGCATCGTCGCCCGCTGGGTCTGGAGGAAAGCGCGCATGGTCTCTTGAAAGGCTTCGACAACACGCGAAGGACCTGGATCGGCAGCGGGCCCCGGGTGGTGGTGAACGCCGTTTTGAATGGAATGCGACGTTGAGCCGTTACGAAGCGCCGGGGGTTGAGCGGGGGCCGGCAGGGCGGGACCGACGCCGAACCGAGGAGGCTCGGGGGCCGTCGCCGGGCGGGCTCGGGAGCCGTTGACCAGCCATGCCGACGGAGGGAGCGGGGCGAGGTTCGTCCAGGTCGCCGGTGCGTCGAGGTCGAGCACGCGAGCCGAACGGTCGGCGGTGAGCCGGTTCAGGTTCATCGGCACCCCTGCCGCGACCAGCCGGCCGATCGCGAGCAAGAGGGCGTGTACGCCCGCCTGGTTCGGACGGTCGGTGGAGACGGCCAGATGCGGGCGGTCGCCAAGGATCGAATCGACCAGGGGGGAGAGCGTGGAACCAGGACCGACCTCAACGAAGACGCTTGCGCCGTCAGCAGCCATCGCGGCGATCATCTCGGAGAACCGCACCGGCTTGGCGAGGTGCTCGCCGACTTGCCTGGCGATCTGGTTGGGATCGCTGGGATAAATCTTGGCGTTGACGTTCGAATAGACCGGAAGGCAGGGTGAAGCGAGCCCCAAGGTCCTGGCCAGGGTGGTCAACGGCCCTTGTGCGTCGGCCACCAGGGGAGAATGGAAGGCGCAGGGGACGGCTAGAGGGTGGGCTCGGATTCCCAGGGTTCGGGCTCGATCCAGGGCGCGGGTCACAGCGATCGTGGTGCCTGAGACGACCGTTTGCCGAGGTCCGTTGAAGTTCACAGGGGCGACGTCAAGCAGGCCGTCGAGCACTTCGCCGAGCCGATCAGGGCCGATGGTCAGGGCCGCCATTGTGCCTGGATCACCGTCGATGGCCCCCATGATCAGGCGGCCTCGGCCTTCGGACACCTTGGCGAGCGCCTCGGCGGTCATGACGCCGCCCGCGTGCAAGGCGACCAGTTCACCATAGCTGTGCCCGGCGACAAGATCGGGCCTGACGCCAAGGGCCTGGAGGACGTGGAGCATCGCCGTTGAGGCTGCGCCGACGGCCGATTGCGCCACGTTGGTTGCAGCCAGGGCGGCCCGCTGGGCCTCGCGCTCAAGATCGGAGAAGCTCGGGGGCGGGAAGACGAGCGGGCCAACGGCAGGCTTGCCGATCGCCAGCAGCGCGGCGTCGAAGGTTTCGAACGCCTGTCGGGCTTCAGGGAAAGCGATCGCCAGATCGTTGAGCATCCTGGGGGTTTGCGACCCTTGCCCGGGAAAGAGGAAGGCCACCTTCGCCCCGGAATGCGCGGGCTGCTCAGCGAAGAAGACGCCTCGGGGGTCGTTCAACTCAGTCGTGCCGTCGGCGACGGCCTTACGGCCCTGGTTGAGCTTGGAGCGCAGGTCGTCAAGGCTGTCGGCGACGATCGCCAGGACGGGACGCCCGTTGGACGTTCGATCCGCTTGCTTGGACGTTCGATCCGCGAGGGTGTGGGCCAGATCGCGCAAAGTGGGGTCGGCCTGGTCGAGGGCGTTGCTCCAGCGGTCGAGGTCGGCCGCCAGGGCCTTACGGTCGTCGGCTTGCCAGACGAGCAATTCGGCGGGCCAGTCGCGTGCAGGGGCTTGGGCGGGAGTGGGGTCGCGGTCATAGGCTTCGAGCACGGCGTGGAAGTTGGTTCCGCCGAACCCGAAAGCGCTGACGCCTGCGCGTCTCGGGGTTGTTGGGTTGGTATGCAGCCAAGGGGTGGGCGTGGTGTTGAGGCGGAAGGGACTGCCAGAAAGATGAGCGCGGGGGTTGGGCGTCTGGATGCCGATGGTTGGGGGAATGACCTGATGGTGCAAGGCCAATGAGGCGTTAATCAGGCCGGCCAGGCCGGCGGCGCACTTGGTATGGCCGATCAACGACTTGACCGATCCCAGGGCGCAGGCACCTGGCCCGGCACCGGCGGCCTCGAAGATTTCCGAGAGGGCGTGGACTTCGGCCAGGTCGCCCGCGGCGGTCCCCGTACCGTGGGCCTCGACGTAGCCGACGGTTGCCGGTGAGACTCCCGACCGTGCGTAGGCACGCTTCAGGGCGCTGACCTGCCCCTCGGGCCTGGGGGCGGTCAACCCCTTGGCTCGGCCGTCGCTGGATGCGCCTAAACCTTTGAGGACGGCATAGATGCGGTCGCCGTCGCGCTCGGCGTCGGCCAGGCGTTTGAGCACCAGGGCGGCGACACCTTCGCTGATGACGATGCCGTCAGCCCCCTCGTCGAACGGCCGGCAACGGCCTCGCGGAGAGAAGGCGTGGGTTTTGCTGAACGCGAGGTATGTAAACGGGTTCTGGACCGTGTCGGCACCGCCGAGGATGACCATATCGGCCGCGCCCGACTCAAGCTCGCGGACGGCGAGGGCGGCGGCGGCGAGCGACGATCCGCAGGCGGCGTCCACCGTGTAATTCGCACCGCCCAGGTCAAAGCGGTTGGCCACACGGCCGGCGGCCACGTTCAGGAGGATGCCTGGAAACGAATCCTCGGTCCATTCGGGCAAGAGGTGTTTGCACTGCTCAATCGCCTCGCGTCCGGCCCCGGGCATGGCGGTGTCAAGCAGGGGTAAATACGACCGAAACGCGTAACCCATCGCAAGTTGCGCCGCGCCTCCGCCGGCACCGAGTACGACAGCGGTGCGCTCCTTGGGAAACGGCCGTTCGCGATAGCCGGCGTCGTCGAGGGCGGAGCGGACGGTTTCCAAGACGAGCATCTGCATCGGCTCGATCGACGGTATGCTCGAAGGCGGCATGCCGTATCGGAGCGGATCGAACGGGACTTCGGGCAAGAACCCGCCCCATTTCGAGGTGATCTTGTCGGGTGCCTTCGGGTCGGGATCGTAGTAGGTTCGCCAGTCCCAGCGATCGGCTGGAATCTCGATGATCGAGTCGATTCCGTTGAGCGTGTTTTCCCAGAAAGCGTGGACGTTGGCCGCGCCCGGCAAGATCGCAGCCATGCCGATAATGGCGATGTCCGCCGGTTGGGCCGGAATCTCGGGCGGTTCGACGTCGGGCCCCTCTTGGTCGAGCCAGGCGCTGGAACCCTCGCAGAGGTCTTGGTGAAGCTCAGCGATGGTTGTCACACGGTCGCGGAGCGTGGCAACCTGGCCGAGCATGTACACCCCTCGGGCGTGCTGGGCGTCGGGACTGACCGGGACCAAAAGCGACCCGCGACCTTCGGCGCGATCGACCCCCTTGGCGGCGACGCGGAGCCGGCCGGTGTTGAGTGTTTCCAGAGTCTCGCGAATCTCGTCAGGCGGTCGCCCCTCGGCTAGAAGTCGGCGTCGCTCAGCGGTGAACCTGGCGGCGAAGGGGGTCGGACTGACCCGAACTTCATGCCCGGGGCCGGTTTCCAGCAAGACGGTTTGCGAGCACTTCAGGGCCTCGACCTGGAACCCGGGGACGATCGCCCCGGTGTTTACCGCCTCGGCCGTGAACAGGTACGCCGTGCCGACCAAGAGGCCCAGCTTGACCCCAAGCTCGGCGAGCGGGACCGCCAAGGCGGCCACGGCGGCGGCCGATCGGGCGTCGTGCAAACCGCCCGCGAACAGAAGATGGACCTCCTCGGCCGCAAGGCCCGCGTTGACGGCCTCCATGACCACCTCGACCGCCTGTTCCCAGAGCACGAGGCTGGATCGAGGGCCGACGTGACCGCCGCACTCCCGCCCTTCCAGGACGAACCGACGCGCTCCGTCCTTGAGGTATTGGCGGAGCAAGGCGGGCGACGGGGCGTGCAGGTACGTCGGGATGCCGTGCCGCTCCAGGTCGCGGGCCTGGTCGGGACGGCCGCCGGCGATCAGGGCGAACGGCGGCCTGGCATCGAGAATGGCCGCGACTTGCTCAGCGCGGAGTTCGTTGGGAACGAAGCCGAGCAGGCCCACCCCCCAGGGCTGGCCCGCCAGGCGTTCGGCGACGTCGGTCAGCAGAGCGCGGACGTCCGGGCCTCGCAGCAAGGCCAGGGCAAGAAAGGGCAAGGCGCCGCCGTCGGCCACGGCCTTGGCGAACGCACCCGAATCACTGACTCTGGTCATCGGCCCCTGGACGACCGGGTAGCGGGTCCTGTGCGAGACAGCCAACGGGGAGCCTTCGGCGAACGGGCGGAGCCCTTTGGCCTGGCGAGGGGCCGAGTCAATGGCCTGCTCGACAGCCTGGATGATGCCGCCGACGGTGCCAAACCGGCGCGCCAAAGGAGCGGCCAGAGCGGCGTCCTGGCCGACGGGCCAGCTTTGATCGGCTTTCCAGCCGACTTCGTTCTGGACGGCGCGCTCCCAAGGGGTCAAGCCCTCCTCGCTCGCGGTCTGAAGTCGGGTCAAGACGGGCGAGCCCGGGCGGGCGTGAACCCGCAAGGGGTGGCCGGTTGATCGGCCAAGGACGACGGTCTCACCGCCGTCCCAGCGGGTAATCCGTTCGCGGTAGGCGGGCTCCAAGGGCGATTCTCGGGCCAGGAGCAAGGCCCCGTCGAGGACCACGCCAGCCGCGCCCGCAACCAGGCAGGCGGCGGCCGATCGGGGGCCGATTCCTCCACGGACCCAGACCGGAGGGCCGCCCTGAGCCAGCACGCCTTGGAGCAGGATGAGCGTTGATTCCTCAGCCCCTCGACCGCCTGCCTCGTGTCCGGCGACGATCAAGGCCTCAGCGCCTGCCAGAGTTGCCGAGTGGGCCGAGGCTCTGGAGGTGACTTCCGCCAAGGCGGGCCGGCCCGATCGTCGGGCGATCGTCAACGGGCCTGTCCAGTCGCCATTGTTGGGTTCGGTACAAATCAAGACGCGCAAGGAAGGTGGGATGCGTTCTAGCAAGGCCCAGTCCAGCTCGTCGGCGGAGAGGCGAAGGCCGAACGGCTGGTCATTGTAGCGAGCCACGTTGAGGGCTGCCGCAATGGCCGCCTTAGCCTGATACCCGATCCCGAAGTCAAAAGCCCCCAGGGCCCCTGCCCTGCAAGCCGCCACCACCGGGCCCGCGCTCGTCAGGCCGCTAGGCGCCAGGGCAATGACCCGGGGGATCGTCGTCGTCATGGCAAATGAGTTCCTCATCAAGATCCACCGACCCGATTGATAAAACACCCTGGCATCCGTTGCAAACTACGGAGTTCGCGCAATATCCCCGGAAATCCGATACCATTCGCGTGGTTTGATCGGTATTTTCCCAGAAGCAACCGAACCCATCGAGCGGAATCGGGATTGGCAAGGTCGAGCCGCCATGCTATGGCCTACCTAAAGGTCGGCGACATCGGTCCAAGCTCCGAATGCACTGTCAACAGGTAAGATCGGCTCGAACGGCGGTGGGAATCAAATCTCTCCGGCCCAGACGATCTGTTGAATAATCGGCGCGAAGAATGCAAAGAATTCGAGTAGGTCCGGATGGAACCACACCAAGATTCTGATTTAAGTGGCTGGCGCGAAACAAGTTAAGGCAGGTGCGCCGGCTCCTTTTGAAACCGAAAATGGGGGGTGGAATGGGGTTTTTCGTGCCGGTCGTATGGTGCGGCGTGGTTCTGGCTGCGGGATTGGGTGACGCGGCCGCACCGACCCTTGAGACGCAGCCCAAGCTGGTTTCCCTGGCGCCTGGCCTGCGCGTCGGTACCGACGCTCCGCGAGGTTGGACGGATTTGGTCGTCAAGTCGGTCCCCCGCCTGGCGTCGGGAGACCTTGCCAGCCTGCCAAGGGCGGCCAAGGGGACGGCGGCCTTATTCCGGACGGTCGTGCTGGCCGATGTGGGCCGAGCGGCCGACCCGAAGCTCGGATATGTGCTCAGGCGGGTGGGCGTTGGTATGGCCTTGCCGGTCCGAGGGCGGGACACGGTCGTGACCTCGGCCACCCTGGAGACGCTCGACGTCTCACTGTCGAGCCTATCAAGGCTGGTCCTCCACCGCGCCGAGGCCGAACTGGCCAAAGGGCGGCTGATAGCCTCGACACCGAGATTCGCCCTCTATAGCACCCCTGCCGAGTTGGTTGTGGGCGGAATCCATCGCGCGGTCTGGCTGCGTTACGCCTTGTGGGTCGATCCATCGACCGGGAGCTTGCATGCCGGGGTCTGGGCGATCGCCAACGATCCGAGCAAGCCCATTCCGGTACGGACCTGGGTGAAGCTGTGTCCCCCTTTGGTCTTTGACTGCCCCCTGGATGTCGATGCGAGCCGAATCCTGGGCGCGATCCCGATTTCCTGGTCGTTCGCCATGACCGCCCTTCCCCCCGGGCGTACGCGGTCGATGCCGAGCCCGTTGCAACCCTTGGCGGCTCGCGACCCCAAAACTCCCGACGAGGTCGAGGCCCTGGAACGCGGCCTCCGCGCCGTTGAATAGTAAGTAAGGAACTCGCGCAAAAATAACTTGATCAGATTTCCAAACGTGTGAGACCACCGCCCTCGGCTGTTATGAAGCAGGACAGCCGAGGGCGGCTGTCCTCCATGATAAAGCAATGCATCCGATGAATTGATCAAGTTATTATTGCGCAGGCTAAGCCAATGGGCCGATCGCCTTCACGGTTTGGGCGCCGGCTTGCTGAGATCGTCGAGACTCATGCTGGAAAAGAAATCTCCAGGCTCGGTTCCCGTGACTTTGGTCGCCTGCGCAGTCGCCAGGGTGGGCGCGACCTGGTCACGCAGGGTGACGAGCTTGGGGTAGAGCGAGCTGTAGATCTGACGTTGCTGAGGCGTGGTCGCCGGGCTGAATCGGAGGTTGAACGCGGACATGAACCGGAGCAGCTCGCCGAGGGTCGTTTCCGGCCGCGTCTCGACCCCTGCCAAATACTTGTCGA
The DNA here is from genome assembly GCA_039936275.1 of Isosphaeraceae bacterium. Classification (GTDB taxonomy): domain Bacteria; phylum Planctomycetota; class Planctomycetia; order Isosphaerales; family Isosphaeraceae; genus JBDTIR01. The sequence continues at coordinate 7,456 of JBDTIR010000533.1, forward strand.
ACTCCGGGGTCTTGAGCATGACGACCAGGCCGTGGAGGGCCATCAGGAAGCGGCTCGCCTGCTTGGCGGCGAGGCCGTTCGCGGGTTGGATCATGGCCGCCTTCTCTTCAGCCGCGAGGATCACTGCGAGCAGTTTCGCGACGGTCTCGGGGTTCGGCGCTTTGCCGTCGTCGATCTGCTGGAGGATTTCCTGGTCCAGCGCCTTGATCGCTTTGCGATCGGCCGCGAACTCGGGCGTAAGCAGGGGCGCCGGGAAGTCTCCCGACGCGAGCTGGTGAATGCTCATCGTGATGCCGGCGGCGGCGTACTGGAAGGGGATCTGGCGGACATTCTCGCCGCCGATCTTGATGTTCGCCGCGGAGAGCGCCATGGCGTAGACCCGGGGATCGTTGATCTCGTCGAGGGCGACGTTGAGCGCATCGCCTGAGAACACGTCACTTTGCTGTGGGTTGTTCCGCAGCCGGTCCTGAATCGCTTCGCGAGCCTGGTTGGTCGCCGCGACACTCCTGTCCTGCCGCGCCCAGAAGCGGCGGTTTCGTTCCATCTGGGAGAGGTGCATATACTGGTTCCACCGCATCACCGTATCGGTGTTGATCGAATTGGCGACGGCCGTCCGCTGGTTGTAAACGCCAGCGCCCATCGCGAACACGCCCAGACCTCGAGCGACGTCCCCCTGGACCGTGCCACCCCAACCACCCCAACCGTAGCTGCCAAATCCAGCGGGGTATTGAGCCTGAGCCGAGGAACCGGAAACAGCCCACAGCGCGCACGCCAGAGCAGCCGCCAACCGAGTACGCCAAGTCATGAAGGATCTCCGAGAATTGCGGAAAACGGTTCCGAAGTAAAAACGAAACCGAGGCGACAAAGCCGGCGTGACGAGGTTGCAAAACGACCCGATCCCGCAAGCAGTCGCCTCTCAATGACATCATAAAACGGATACCATGCCCAAGCGAATTCAGCAAGGCCCCGCCCACCGCCCCGACCCCGGACCGGTCCAAAGGCCGCCTGCCTCGACGCCGAAGGAAACGTGGGCCTTAGCGAATCTTCAATCGCGCCCCGACTGAATGGCACGAATCCGAAGCCGAAACGACAAAATGGTTTAAGGAGGAACTCGCCGCCCGTCAACGATTCCCTTGACGACGGGGCTTCGTCGAATTCCGTCTTCACGACCCGTTCATTGTGGCGCTGAACTTGAGGAGTCAGCGAGACCGTATGCTGATTTAATGAATTTTGATGGTTGGCGACATGGATCGCGCCCGGATGTCTGGTGGGAATTGGTAAGGAATCTCAAGCTGAATTTCATTGCGAATGCATGTTCGGATTTGTCGGTTGCGATGACGAGGGAGGTTGGGGCCGTCTTGGCCGGTGGGTCAAGGCGTAAGCGTACCAGCGCAGATAATGCGGCAGCCATCGGCGTAACTGGAACCGTGATTGCCCTGCCGAGCGGTCGCGCCAGGTTGAGGGGACTTCCGTGATCCGACGCCCTGCTGCGTGGGCCTTGGCGGTAATCTCCAACGAGTAGGCGAACCCCCCCTGGCTCGTGATCGGCGTCTCGGCAAGCACGGAGCGGCGGTAGGCACGGAAGGCGTTGGTCGCGTCGTGGGTCGGCAGAGCGCCCAGCCAGAAGAGGGTCAGGCCGGCGGTGCGCGAGAGCAAGCCTTTGAGCCTGGGCCCACCGATCTGCTGACCGCCGCGCATGTATCGCGAGGCGCATACGACGTCGTACCCGTCATCGCGGATCAGGCGGACCATCTCCGGCACGATCGCGATATCGTCGGACAGGTCGGCCATCGTCACGATCACCACGTCGGCCGTCGTTGCCGAGATCCCGGTGCGAATCGCGTTCAAGACTCCTCGCCCTTGGGAATTCTTGACCAGTTCGACGAACGGGTAGCGCGGCGCGAGTGCCTGCGCGACCGGCACGGTGTCGTCTTCGTCAAAGTCGTAGACGATCAAGATCCGCTTGGGCAAGGGGACGAGTCGGTCAATCTCTTCCAGGGCGCGGGTGATGTTCGCCCCTTCGTTGTAGACGGGCATCACGAAATCGACGTCGGCCACGCCCCTGGACGAAGACGGAGTATCGGGGGAATCGTCGGGTTGCATCAGGCCGGTTTCCTGGCGACGAGGAGCATCTGCTTGCCCGCCAGCCGTTGCGCCAGAGGCAAGGCGAGGTAGAGCCTGACCAGCCAGGGCCACTGCGGCAAGCCCCCCTTGGTCGTATAGGGCAGGAACCTTGGCCGGCATTCGATCAGCTCAAAGCCAGAGACGGTCAGGGCCTCGGCCATCCCCTTCTCGGTCAAGGGGAGGGTGTGATCGAAGAAGTCCCAGAAGTGGCCGCCGACCATGCGGACGTTGGGCTGCATGATCATAAGGCGACCGCCAGGCCGCAAGACCTGGACGACCGCCGCCAGAACTTCGAGCAGGGCGTCAGGGCCGCGCAGGTGTTCGAAGACATTGCTGGCGAAGGCGAAATCGACCGATCCCGGTTCGATCGTCTCGTCCAGGCGTTCCAAAGGGACCGAGTGAACCTTGACCCCCTCGGCAGCGTGCCTGGGGGTGTCGGGGTTCAGGTCCACGGCGATCCTGTGCGCCGCCTGGACGTGGTTGATGAAGTCGCAGTAGCCGGCCCCAAGGTCGAGCACGGTCCCGTCTCGGGGAACGTAGCGGGCGAAGAAGGCGTCGCAGAGGGTTTGCCAGAGCCTGGCTTTGGCGGCGCGTTCCGATTCCGAGAATCGATTGGCATAGAGATGATCGAGCTTGCTTTCCAGGTTCATCGCTGCCGAGTCTCCGTGTGATGCCAAGATCAACACCTCATCCGTCGATTATCGAACGATCAAACCCACGGAAACTCTGGCGAGGTCTCATCAGGTTCCAGAAGGATTGCAAAGGCTGGGTGTCGGGTAGCCGTCTCGGCCGCGATCTCAAAATCCAACGCGGCCGGGACGGCCGCCCTACATCGAGGATTTTGGACTTTGCAAGCGTCCTGAATCAAATTCCGCCCACCTTGATCTGCTCTTTGATCCAAGGGATGATCTCGTCGAGGGCGTCGGAGAGGCTCGTGGTGGCTTCGAAGTCGAGCATGCGTCGGGCTTTTTCGACCGAGGGGATGCGCTTCTGGACGTCGTAGGGATAGGGCGGGTCGCAGACGAGCCTGAGCGGATCGTCGCCGTGGATCTTGGTCCAGACGAGTTCGGCCAAGGCGCGCACCGAGGTGGCGACCGGGGTCGAGAGGTTAAAGTCTTCGTTGGTCGCGGCAGGAGTCTCGACCGCGAGCCGGATCCCTCTGGCCAGGTCGCCGCCGTAGGTGTAGCAGCGGACCTGCTGGCCGTCACCAAGGATGTGCAGCGGGTCTTGCCCTTTGAGTACTTTTTGCACCAGGTCGGGGACGACGTGGCTCATTGCCAGGCGGACGTTGCCCGAGAGAATCTCGGTGTCGGATTTCGCTCGTTTCTCGCCGATGCCGACGCAGTTGAACGGGCGAACGATCGTGAACGGCAGGTGATATTGTTCCCGGGCTCCCTGGGCGAAGAACTCCGTGGCGAGTTTCTGGAACCCGTAGGTGGACCTGGGCGGCGGGCACCGCCGTTCTTCCCCTTCGGGAGTGGGGTAGACGTTAGCGCTTTCATAGACCATCGACGACGAGATGACGGTGATCTTCTGGAGTTTGGCGTGGCGGTGGGCGTCAATGGCCGCGTCGAAGGCGGCGGCAGTGATCCGCTCGTTCTCGGCGAGCAGGTCGTAGGCGAGCTCATGGAACAGGGAGATGCCGCCGATGATGGCCGCTCCAGCGACGAAGTGATCGCAATCGGCCAGAAGTTCGCGGACCAAGGGGGCGTCCTTGGCGTCGCCGACGACGGCGCGGAACCTCGGGTGGTTGTCGTACGAGTGCGTGATCGGGCCGTACTTGGAGAAGTTGTCAAGGCCGACGACGTCGTGGCCTGCCGCGAGCAGGTCGGCGACGAGGTAGCCGGCGATGAACCCGGCTGAGCCGGTGACCAGGATTTTCACGTGAGCGCCGCACCTTTGCCGTAGAGGTTCCAGATATCGATGACCGGCGTCCCCTCGGGGAGCACCAGGTCGCGGTATTCGCGGTGAGGAGTCGCCAGAATCAACAAATCCGACCGCGCGATGACGTCGTCAATGGAGAGAAATGTGGGGTCTTTGATGTAAACGTCTGTGCAAAGCACCTCGGCGGCTTCGTATTCGAGGATCTTGCGCAGTTTGTATGAGAGGGATTCGCGAGGGTCGTCGCTCTCCCCTTTGAAGGCCATGCCGAGCACGCCGACGCGCAGTTTGTCGAGAGGATGCCGCGCCTTGATGTGGCGGACGACGAAGTTGGGCAACCCTTCGTTGATCAGCATCGCGGCGTGGCCGAGCGCGAAGTTGTTGTTGGTCGCGGCGGCCATCTGCATGGTGTCTTTGAACAGGCAAGGGCCCGCGGCGAAGCCGCTCTTGGGCAGGCCGGCCATCCGTGGATAGTCGCGGGTCAGGGCGTCGTGGATCTTGTAGAAGTCCAGGCCGTAGTCGGTCGAGAGCATGAAGAACTGGTTCGCCGTGGCGAACTGGATGTATCGCCAGACGTTGGCGAAGATCTTGGTCAGTTCGGCCTCAAGCGGTTCGAGCCGGATGATCGACCGGGCGATCGTGCCGAAGAGTTCACGGGCCAAAACTTCGGCGCGGTCGTCGGTCCCTGAGATGATCTGCGGCAGCTCGGTCAGTTCCACCATCCCCTTCCCCTCGGCGACCCGTTCGGGGCAGAAGGCGACGCGGACGTCGAGGCCGGCGGCGGCCAGAAGGTCGTGGACCTTCTGCGTCGTGCCCGGGAAAACCGTGCTGCGCAGGACGACGCACTGACCATCGACCAGATGCGGCAGGAGCCCGTTGAAGAACCGTCGCATCGTGTGAAAGGTGGGATTCAGGTGTTCGTCGACTGGCGTGCCAATCACGACGACTACGAACCGCGACTGGCTGACCATCATTGGATCGTCGCTGACGTCCAAGGTCTTGCCGATGACTTCGCGGAGCTGGGGCTCGGCCCCAGACTCCAGGAACGGCATCCGCCCCGCGCGCACTAACTCAATCGCCGACTTGTTGATGTCGTGGATACTGACCTTCAGGCCCCGGCTGGCGAAGGTGATCGCCAGGGGGAGGCCGACATGGCCGCACCCTCCCACAACGCAGACGTCGTAGCGGAACTCCCTCACGCTGTCTGTGCCTCCGGTACGGATCTTGGCCAATCGTCGCGATTCGTGTTGCATTTCTTTTGAATGACCGAGTGAGTCTAACAATCCCCGAACCGCGAGGCCACCCTCGTCGCAGAAAATCGACACGGGGACACAATGACTGCGCACCAAAAAGGGCGGATCCGCCAACGGTTTGACCGTTGTGTGGCGGACCCGCCCCTGATTCATCAAAGGATCGGCGTTTGGCTCAATAGCCGCGGAGGATCGCGTTGAACGGCCAGACGAAAATAAATGGGCGAGTGTTGTTTGTCCGGAATTTGATATGCCAGAGGCCGTCGTGATACTTCGCGGTCACCGCGCGCCAGTCGAGGGGCACTTCCGGGTAGGGATAGAAGGGGCCGATATTGGGCCAGGCCTGCCAGGGGTAGACGGTCGGGTAGCCGACGGCCGAGAAGTTGGGGTATGGGGCATAGCTGGGCCATGCGTAGTTCGGGTAGCGCGGCGTCGATGCCGGGGTGCCGCCGGCACCCGCTGGCCCTTCGGGAACCGGGCCGTTCTCGAACATGCCCGCGCCCTCTCCGGCGTTCGGGTTAGTGGCGCCATCGAATGCGCCGTTCCCGAAGGCGGAGCCGTTCCCGATGCCAGCGCCGTTCCCGATGCCAGCGCCGTTCCCGAAGGCGGAGCCGTTCCCGAAGGCGGAGCCGTTCTCGATGCCAGCGCCGTTCCCGAAGGCGGAGTTGTCAAAGACCGCACCTCCGCCGCTGTGACGGCCGCCGAGGGCAACCCGGGTGGGCGACGGCCCGCCCACGGGGCCTGGCTGGTATTCCGCCGGTTGGACGCGGCGATCACCAGCAACCTGGATCCGGTCGGCCACGGCGTTAACGCCGGGAACCTGCCGGACCTTGGCGATCAGGCTCGCCTTGACCGCGGCGCTGGGCGCGGTCCCGGTCAGGGTGACCAGGCCGTCGCTCGACTCGATCTCGATCAATGATCGGGTCTGGCTGGCGGCGGTTTGCAGCACTTCGGCCACGCGGTTGGCCGTCGCCTGGTTCTGGCTCGTTGGCGCGGTTTGAGCGTGTACCTGTGTCGGGGCGGCAGCCAGGGCCAGCAGGCCCAGCGTCGCTGAAATCCGTTTCCAACCGACCATCATGGTCATCCTCCTCGTTGTCGCCAACGGTCCATTTGATCGCATCTTCTCGAGCTGGACGGACGGCATTGTTCGCCGCTGATCGACCTTCCAGGTTCACGCCCTCTCCTTTTGGTTTGCCTCACCTGTTCTAAGGAACGGGTGGAACCCTTTTGAAGAGTTGGTGCGCGACCGTTGTCGATCCGTCAAACGCTCGGGCCACCGGACGAACTATCGGCGCAAAGGGAGGGACGGTCGAAGCCTTTGAGGGGGAAAAACCGCCTTGATTCACCGCTTTGGCGGTAAACTCGGCATACCCGGCACCTGGGCGATCTCGGCGGGCGGTCCACTCGGCCGAACCTGGATACTTTGGGGTCGGATTGCCTCGGTCGCGGCGGTCTTGCGGTCTCTGGGGGTCGAAGGAGTTTCAAGGGATTGGCCGACGTCAGCCTTTGCCGGATCAGACAACGTCGATCTGGGCTGCACGAGGAAATCAGGACGGCCCAACACGAGCGAAACCATCCTGAACGCCCCTTGGCCTTCAGGATGGTCTCAACCCTTTTGGATGGAGCAACGCCGCCGTTCGATCAGGAGCCGGACTCAGGCAGGAGGACGACCGGAAGCAAGCCGGCCGGGCTGATCCGCAGCTTGACCACGTCGTTGAGGTCGTTCAGAAAATCATCAATGTTCACACTCTTCATCCGAGACGCCTGGGCGAGCGTGACCTGTCGGGCCAGGGTCCGGCGCAGCAAGGGCTGACGAAGGGCGGTGAAGCCGTGTTGCTCGAACACCGGAAAGGTCTCCGGGAACCAGTCGAGCACGTCGGCGACGATGTGCTGCGGCTCGATCCTCGACGGTCGCGCGCCCTGGTTGATCGACACGACCGGCGTCGCGTCGACGTCCATGAGCATGATCCGGATCAAGGCGACGCCCCACCAGGTCAGGCCGATGACCTCAAGCATGCCGCTGACGCCAAGGATCGTGTAGGCGTGGTTCGTCCAGTCGGTCAGGACCTGCGTGGTGACTCGAAGGGTGCAGCCGAGGTTCACCAGGGCGAACGGCCCCCAGAGGTTCGACAACCCCGCGGGAGCGATCCCCTTGAGGGTCGGCACGACCTTCGCGCCCATGCCCATGATCATGAGGGAGACGAAGCCGACGGTGATCGCGTGCCGAGTCGCTCCGTAGTAAGCGTGGCTAAACGGGACCTGGCTCAGCACCAAGTAAATCGGCAGGAAGAGCAACATCGCCAGCGAGACGGCCAGCCAGCCAAAGGCCGCCCTGACGAACTTGCTGCTCCGGTCTTGAATCGGAAAGGGACGCCAAGGGCGCCAAGGGAGGATGATCCGCGCCACTCCGAACGCGAGCAAGGCCCAGGCCAGAACCAGGCCCCCGGCGAGAGCGTGATTGTTCGTCCATCGGTAGGCCAGGAAGAAGCCGACCTCGCTGAGCAAGGCCGTGACCAGGATCCCCCAGGCCCACCAGCTTCGCCGGTTGGAAGGGCGAGGCAGGTCGTACAGGGCGGGCATCATCCGCACCGACACGCCCAAAATCATGAACAGGGCCAGGCCGTGAACCTGAAGATCACGCACCGGCGACTGATACGTGGATATGTACCAGACCAGGGCGTCGCCCGCCGTCGTCATCGTGGTCCAGGTGTGCCAGACGCTCATCAAGATCGACGCCAAGAAGCAGGCCAAGGCTGTCATGATGAACCCGGCCATCGGCTCAAGCCGTTGGCCGCTCCGCCGAAAGGTGACGACGATCTGAGTGACGAAGCAGCAGACGGCGGCGATTTCGAGCAAGCCCCCGGCCAGGGCCAACCAAGGCGCGAACGACCAGGCCCCGGCCGCGACCATGCCGCAGGTCCGGACGACCAGGCCGCCGAGCATCAAGACGAACGACCAGGCCGCCAGCCAGGGCGCGGCCAGCGTCGTTCCCCAGAACCTTGGGAACGCCTGGTAGGCGAAGCCCATGATGAACAGGCCAACCCATCCATAGATCTGGGCCTCGCCGTGCGCATTGATCTGATGCAACGAGGCTTCTCGGAACGTGCCGGCGCGGCCGATCATCCAAAGCATCCAGGCGCCCCAGGTCGCGCCCGCGGTCAGCGTCACGACGATGGCCGCGATGAAGAACCGGCGATAGATCGTACCGGAGGGCGTATGCACATACCTGGGCTTGGGCGGCGAGCCCGACGCTTCGACAACCGCAGAGCTCTGATCCGCCTGCCCCAGTTCCTTCAGGAGGTCCGCCTCATTGATCCCGTGCGTCCTGGCGAACACCCGGAGCGACTCATAAGGGCCTTGGGGCCCCCCGCAGCCGCGCAAACCGTGACGGTCCAGGACCGCCCGGGCCCCCGGGTGGTCGCGAAGCAAGTCCGGCACCATTATCTCCAGGGAAAGCTCCGAACCCCGGTCGATGTCGGTCGCCACGTTCCACCCCCCCCTTCTTCTTTTGATCCACCGTTGCTGAACCCGGTGCCTCAGGCTTCTTTCCCTTGTCAACCGAGTATAATCAGGTGATACTGGATGTCAAGGTCCAAATATCTGATATCGCGTTTGAAAAAAAAGGAGGGGAAATCCGATGATCTCACGGACATCCGAGTACGCGCTGCGGGCGATCGTCTGTCTGGGTGGGAGTCACGGTCGGCCCTTGACGACGCGGGTCATCGCCGAGCAGACGCGAGTGCCGCCCGATTATCTGTCCAAGGTGCTTCAAGGATTGAGCAGGGCCGGCATGGTCGTGTCTCAGCGCGGCATGGGCGGCGGTTTTACGCTGCGCAGGCCGCTCGATACCTTAACGGTCCTGGATGTGATCAACGCGGTCGATCCCTTGAAGCGGATCGAGCAATGTCCGCTGGGCCTGGAGGCGCATCGGCACCAGCTTTGTTCGTTGCATCAGCGCCTTGACGACGGAATCGCCCTGGTCGAAGCGCTTTATGCCTCGACGACGATCGCCGAACTACTGGCCATGGCGAACCCTGATTCTCAGTTCTGCGAACAAGGCGATCCGGTTGACCCGCGGCGTGCCAGCCCAGACGTCCTGGTCCATAAATCCAGCGCTTGATCCGCCAATCAAGTGATGGTGGAACCCGTTTGTGGGCTTCGAAGCGCTTCCCTCGGTTCGGCGACGCCGATAAAGTGATCCTTTGCGGAATGGGACAGGAGACCTTGTCCCACCAAACGGAGTCACCTCGGGGAGTCGGTCCACGATGGCAATGATCTCGCGAAGCAAGGCCCTGTTCGCCATGCTGCTGATGACTCTGACGACGCCCTTGGCCCACGGTGCCGGGACGATCGTCGAGGTGGAGTATCCTGCTTCGGAGAAACCGGGCGAGCTGGCTTACGGCGTCAACTACCGGGTCTGGATTCCCGACGGCCTGACGCGGGTTCGGGCCTTGATCGTCCATCAGCACGGCTGCGGCGCCGGCGCCTGCAAAGGGGGAGAGACGGCCGCCGATGATCTTCACTGGCAAGCCCTGGCCAGGAAATGGGAATGCGCCTTGGTTGGGCCGTCGTACCAACAGCCCGACGGCCAGGATTGCAGGCGCTGGTGCGACCCTCGCCAGGGGTCGCGCGCTCGGTTCCTTCAAGGGCTCGACGACCTGGCCCGGAAGTCGGGGCATCCCGAGCTGTCCACGGTCCCTTGGTGCCTCTGGGGGCACTCCGGCGGCGGGTTCTGGGCCAGCCTGATGATGACCTCCGACCCTGACCGGGTCGTCGCCGCCTGGCTACGCTCCGGCACCGCCTTCGCCACCTGGGAGAAGGGCGAGATCCCCAAACCAACGGTCTCCGAGGCCGTCTACCGGATTCCGACCATCTGCAATCCAGGGGTGAAGGAGAAGGACGATCCGAGGTTCAAAGGCGCCTGGGATGGAACCCTCGCCATGTTCCGCGCCTACCGGGCCAAAGGCGCGCCGATCGGGTTCGCCCCCGACCCGCGCACGGCTCACCAATGCGGCGACTCTCGCTACCTGGCGATTCCGTTCTTTGATGCATGCCTGGCCGCCCGCCTGCCCGCGAACGGGACCGCCGGCGCCTCGCTCAAACCGATGGACCTGTCCCTCGGCTGGCTGGCCCCCGTGCCGGGCGATGCGGCCGAGCCTGCGTCTTCCTATCAAGGCGACAAGGCCGAGGCCGTCTGGCTGCCGAATGAGCGGGTGGCGCGTGCCTGGGAAGAGTACGTCAAGACCGGGGCCGTCGGCGACGCCACGCCTCCCCAGGCACCGACCGAGGTCAAGCTCGTCAAAGACTCAACGCAAGGTCTGGCCTTGACCTGGTCGGCCCTCGCGGACTTTGAGAGCGGCCTACGTCAGTTTATCATCCGCCGCGACGGTCAAGAAATCGGCCGCGTACCCGAGCAACCCGTCGGCCGGTTCGGCCGTCCGCTCTTCCAGCCGATGTCTTACCACGACACCCCCGAGCCCCCCTTGCCGATGATGCGGTTCCTCGACGCCAACGCCGAACCGGGCGCGAAGGCCAAATATCAGGTGATCGCCGTCAACAGCGTCGGCCTGGAGTCTGAGCCTTCCAAAGCAGTCCAGGCCCCCTGAGGCCAGGAGTCCATATCGAAGCAACGCCGTCAAAAAGGGGTGGTGTCTGAGGATGGCCATCCTTGCTCGTAACGATCGAGTGACCCACGACTTGAGCCGGTTGTTCCTCCGTGAATGAGGTAGGAAAAACTGCGACAACGTCAAGAATTAGGAATGTCCCTTTGCCCTGGTCGCGGAAGACTCGCTGTGCGGATCGAGGTCGCGGCGAAGGCTGACGCTCGGTCCGCACGGTCGAGGGTTTGGCCTCAGTGCTTCGGGTTCCGGAAGTGGAACGCGGATAAGGTGACCGTATGGAACGAGCGCGTCAGATGCGCACGGAGCATTGCCGCGCGGAGATGCCCGTGGCCGTTCACCGCCACCAACGGCTTTACGGCGGAGCGCGACGAGGTCGAACGGGCCGCGGCGGGGTCGTTGACGAGGTTGGCCCGGCTGATGATCGTGACGTAATCGGTCCCTGGTTGACCATCGCCCTGGCCGTCGAGCGGCGAGCCTCCGACGCCGGTCAGCCCGCCCGGCGAATGGC
>JBDTIR010000534.1:0-8052 GCA_039936275.1 Isosphaeraceae bacterium
AACGTGCCAACGACGTGGGCGACGGCCCAGACGCTGGCGTTTTGTTACGACTGGCGATGGCGAGTCGAGAGCTTTTTCAAGCTTCTGAAGGGCCACGGCCATCAGTTGGAGCAGTGGCAGCAAGAGACTGGGCTGGCGATCACCCGTCGGCTGCTGGTCGCGGCGATGGCCTGCGTAATGACCTGGCCGTTGCAAGCGGATCAGTCGCCCGAGGCGACCGAACTGAAAAGACATCCTGATCCGCCTGAGCGGTCGCCAGACCAAGCGCACGCGTCCGCACACGGCGCCGGCCCTTCTGGCTGGACCGTGGGTCTTGCTCTCGATGCTGGCGTTGCTTGAGCACTGTGACCTCGATCACCTCAAAGCACTCGCAGCCCGAATCCCTTTACTCGACACCGGATAGGTTGTGTAGATACCAATGCTCAGGAGGAGAGGGGGAAATTCAGGCCGGCTCTTCGTCCAAGGTTCTGACCATGTCAATGACCGGGACACCGAGGTCACGGCCCCAACGGTCAGCGTCGGCCTGGGCCTGATCGATGATCCTCTGGGGGTTCCGCCGCAGGTATTTCAAAGGGGGAGGGACGCTCTCCCCCTTGCGTTCCTGGAGACAGATCGGTCGTTGGTCCGGGGCCTTCCAGACCATTGAGACCGTCCAGAACTGACGTACCTTGACATATTTTTCGCCATGCACCTGGCGTTCTTTGCGCTCCAGTTGAACCCGGGCGAAGTCCTCGAACCGGCCAGAACAGACGACCACTCCTTTCAACAGACCGGCGCGGACCTCGTAGGTCTGGGAGACAAGGTCAAGCATCAGGGTCCGTCCTTGCGAGACTGACCGCGCGTACGCCTTGACGCTCCATACGAAGGCCGTGAACAGGCCGATCGTTAGGCACAAAACCTTGAGATCGAGATGCGGAAACTTGTTGATAATATAAATTTTATCAATATGCAAATAAACAACAAGACACACAGAAAAAAAGGAGCACGCGCTAATCGTCAGGCGGCTGAGTTCGTAATCCGGTCGCCGATCGTCAAGGTCGATCATTTGAATCGTGGCCATTGACGTTGCCTCATCCCGCGTTTTCAGACAGAAAAGGCCGGTCAAGGTTGGGTCTTGGACGCGGTTTTCACGTCATGGGCCAGCGCTTCCAGGCGATCGACGACCGACGGGGCATCCCACTGGGCCGAGCCGACTTCGGCAAGGACAATCTGGCCGTTGGGGTCGATCATGAACGTCGCGGGGATGCCTTCGGTGTGGAAGACCGGGGGGGGAGGACCGTCGGAAAGCAGGACGGGGATGTTCAATTGCTGCTGGTCAAGGAACCGGCGCACGGTTTCGGCGTCCTCATCGGTGACGCAGACGAAGGCGACGTCCTTGAGCCTGGCGTTGCGGGCAAGATTGGCGATGGAGGGCAGCTCGGCCACGCAAGGAGGGCACCAGGTAGCCCAGAGGTTCAGGAAGACCGCCTTGCCGCGATAACTGGCGAAATCGACCGACTTGCCGTCGAGGTCCTTCAATGTCCAGGCGAAGTCCGCCGGCCGGCCCACGACCGGCGTTTTCAGGTCCGGCGGAGCCAGTTTGCCGCCCCTTTGCGGGCCGAAGAAGACCAGGTAGAGGCACCAGGCGATCACCAGGGCCGAGAGCACGATCCAGGGGGTACGGTTGCGTGGGGGCGCGGGAGTGTCAGTCATGGTGAGACGCTTTGGTCCTGAGATTTAAGATTCCAGATTCCAGAATATTGAAATGATGCATTGAATCTGCAACCTGGAATCTAGAACTTGAAATCTTCATATTATATCAATGGTCAACATCCCATTGATCAACATTTTGCCGTTCAATCATCCTCGCCACGGGTGGCGGCGACGGGGGCGAGCAGGTTTTCGACCGGGGCGTAGTCGTCGGTCAAGACGATTCCGCGTGAGCGAACGGCCAGGGCGTCCATGTCGCCTTGGGAGTAGGGGCGGGGTCGGAACGGCTCACCTTCCTCGGTGAAGAAGCTGGGATCGCCGTCGCGTTCGCCCAGATCGTCGAGCTTCAAGGGGCGCTTGGAGGCGACGACAACAAAGGTTTCACGCAGGCCGTAGCCCGGTTCCGTATCGGTGCCGAAGACGTAAACGTGGGGGAAGGTCTGTTTGGCGGTGTTGACCCAGGAGCCGAGGAAACCGCCCAAAGACCGTGCCTCCGCCTTCGCCAGGGTCTCAGCGCGGGCCAGGGTTTCGGGGTCTATTCGAGCGGCCTCTTCGGCCCGGTCGATCTCGTCGGGGTCGGCCTTATCCGCTCCGCCAGCCTTGGCGATCACCCGGTCACTCGCTGCTTGCGCCGCGTCTTCCTTCAGCTTTGTCCTGGCCTGGGTCATGGCGCGTTCGTCCGACTTGTAGATGTCAATAATATTGATCATATACACGCCGTCGGGCGAGAGCATCTTGTAGAGTTTCTCATTGAACTGCTTGGTCGTGAGGTGCCAGGGGACGGAGAAGTCATTGAAGGCGTCGCCAAAAACAATGTCGAACTGGTGTTTGCCTTGCTGGTTCACGACGTACTGGCGGGCGTCGCCCCAGGTGGTCTTGATGTCGGCCTCGTCCTCAGGTGTCAGGCCCAGGGCGATGCGGTTGGCGCGGGTGACGGCCGGGTCGATCTCGGCGACCTCAGATCGGGTGTTCGGGTAAATCTTCTTCAGGTAGCGGGGGAAGGTGTATGAGCCGCCGCCGAGAAAGAGCGTGCTCAAGGGGGCGCGTTCGGTTGCCGGCAAGCCTTCGGCCTTCGCCTTGGACTCGGCGATCCGGCGCGTCACATAAGAATAGACGTGCTCATAGTCATAGTCAAGCCGCTCGGGATGATCGAGCACACCGTAGCCGTGGATCAGGTTGTCCAGTACCAGGGTGCGTTTGCGACCGTCGGGGTCGGGCTCGTTGAGTACTTTGATGAAGTAGTAATTGCTTTCGTCCGTGTATGCGATTTCCTCCTTTTCGGTTGACAGGTTGCCTCGGTCTTCGCGGAGGCCCCAGGCCAGGCCTTGCCGCTCAAACCAGGGGAAGGGGAGGAAGGCGATGACGCAGAGGCCCAGGGGGATGCCGGCCCATGCGGCGTGGACGATTGAGCCGAGGCTGGTCGCGGCCAGGGCGAGAACGGTGGCGAGGATCAGGAGCATGCCTTTGGTGCCGACGAGGTCGATCAGGATGAACCCGGCAAGGAAGGTGCCGACGATCGAGCCGACCATGCCCCAGGCGTAAACCTGGCCGATCGCCTGCCCGGTACGCTTGGACTGGCGGAGCCGTTCAACGGCCAGCTTGGCGACGACCGGGCTGACGGTGCCCATAGCGATCGAGGGCAAGAGAAAGACCAGGGTGGTCCAGAACAGGAGGCGGCCCCACCAGGGCATCGGCACCTTGTGCCAGGCCAGGTCGAGTCCGGGTATCCAGGCGTAAGTCATCGAGATCGCCTGACTCAAGGCCGGGCCGCCGTCCCCGCCGAAGAGGGGGACGGCGACCACGCCGTGCCGCCAGTGCCCGATGGGGTTGCGGATCAGCCAGGCTGGTGGGGTCTCGGCCAGGAGGACCGCCGCCGTGAGGACCGAGGCCATCAGGAAGAGCCAGCTCGCCTGCGACCCTTTGGTGATCCGATCGGCCGCCTTGCCGCCGAGGAAGTTGCCCAGGCTCAGACCGCCGAGCAGAACGCCAATGACGCTGGTCCAACCGTAGATGCTTGAGCCCAGGTGCCTTGTGACCAGGCGGCCGGCTACCATCTCAAGCGCCATGAACGCCAGGCTGGCCACGAATGAGAGCGCCGCCAGGTCGGTCAGGTCCACACCGCCCTTGGGGGCCGCCCCTCGCAAGCGATCGAGGAGTTTCGGGCGAGGTTCGATTTCGGTTTCTGGCTCGACCTCCAGCGACTCCCGGACGTCACGCCGTAGGCGTCCCCAGGCGAAGGTCGCCAGAGTCAGGGTCAAAACTTGCCCGACCAGGCTGACGACGTTCATCGGGGTCGAATCGACGGTGATCCCTGGCAGCTTGATCCCGGCCATCGGCAAGGTTGCCCCCAGTGCGAGCCCTACCGCGGCACCCAGGCCGATCAGGGTCGCTCGAAGCCCGCCGTGGAAGGCCGCCGCCAGCAGGGCTAGGGCGGCGGCGACCACCGCCACGATCGCCGAGGTTCCGGCCAGATAGATCAGGTAGAAGCCGGCGATGAACGTGCCGACGATCGAGCCGACGGCCCCCAGGAAGTAGATCAGGCCCAGGGCGCTGCCGGCCTTGCGGGCCTGATCGACGGCCATCTTGGCGACGACCGGGCTGATCATGCCCAGGACGGTCGCCGGAATCAGGAAGTCCAGCGTCACAACGACCAGGGTCCGCAGGTCCCAGGGTAAGGAGCCGAACGTCGGCAGGGCCAGACCGATGGCCGCGTTCATCCAGAGGCAACCCAAGGTCAGGGCCGCTCCCAGGGCGTACAAGGGACCGATCGCCCGGCGAGGCTCGATCCGGTCGGCCAGCTTGCCGCCCAGGACGTTGCCCAGGCAGATGCCGCCGAGCATGATCCCGATGACGCTGGTCCAGACGGTCAGGGACCCCCCCACATGCCTGGCCACCAGTCGGCTGGCGACCAGCTCCAGGATCATGATGCACAGGCTGCTAAGGAAGGCCAGTAAATAAGGCAAGGCGCGGACGGCGAAGCCGTTCATGGGCGGCGGGCGCTCCCGGTGGAAGGTGCGGGCTCGGACGTTGGGGACCAATCGTGAACGGTTCAACCATAGCCGACTGCCCCAAAGCCCACAACAGGTTAGCCCCCTTTGGACCCCAAAGTTAGATCGGTCGCGGTTTCGAGGCCTTTAGGCTGTAGCTCTCGATTCGTAACCGTTCACGCCCTATCGGGGAGGAGCGATGGTATCGGAGCCTGGGTTTGATGAGCAGTGATGGCCTGCGTGAGAAATTCCGGAAGTTGCGGCACGCTGTTCATCTAATCGCGATAACCGTTCGACATCCCAAATGCCAGAGGCTAACCCCGTGAACAGTTACGAAATTGTAACAATGATTGCAAAAAAAATTAATAATCAGCCTCAAGGATCAACGCCGTCGTTTGATACCAAGTTAAGTCGAAACCGAAATGGTAAGATGCCTTGAGAAAAACAAGGCATACCGGCACGAATCGGTTGCTTTACGCCTCGAACCGACAAGGGTGCATTCTCAATATATTATATAAATTATTATTGTTTTAAAGCGGGCTCGGCAATACATTGCTCGCCCTCTTCCCCTTGACCGAAAGGGCCAAGTCTCTGGTAAGGACCGCGGCTGGATGCGAAGATGAGCCAGGCGGCTGGTCCTTCAGTTCGGGATGCGGCCCGATCCGGTTATTCCTTCGTGAGTGAGCCCAATGAACCCAAGTCGAAGAGAGGTCCTGAAGTCAACCGGCGCCGCCTTCGGCGCGTTCGGGCTGACGTCGATCACCGAGCGGCTCGCGAAGGGACAAGAGCCTGCACCCCAGGCGACGACGAATCCCGGCAAGGTTGGCCTGCCGAAGTGCTGGCGGGCCATGCGCAAGTTTGACCTACATAATCATGTGATGGATTCTGTCCATCGATCAGACGCCAACTGGAGCCGGGTCGAGAGCATGGTCGAGGCCGCCGAGGCCCTGGGCATCGAAAAACTCTGCTGCTCAAGGCCAATCACCGGCGGCGTGAAGGCGGAGATTGAGGAAGTCCACGAGGCCAACAACTCGGTGCTCGCGGCGATGGCGCGATATCCGCGGACGATCGCTGGATTCTGTTTCATCCAGCCAGGGAACGGACCGGCGGCGCTGGTCGAAATCGATCGATGTCTTGATGCTGGGATGATCGGAGTGAAGCTCTATAACCAGTTCAAATATTCCGATCCCGTGGTCTTTCCGGTGGCTGAGCGATGCATTGATCGCCGGATTCCGCTGCTTGGTCACTCGGCGCACCTGACCGACGCCCGGACGATCGCCGCCCAGCCGAAAACCTCGGATTCGCTCGATTTCTGCGTGCTTTCCAAGCGATATCCAGAACTCATGCTTATACTTGGTCATATTAATGGCGGCGGTGATTGGGAGTGGGCCGTCAAGGGGCTGCGAGACTGCCCAAACATCTATGTGGATACCGGCGGCAGCGTGCTTGAGGACGACACGATTGGCATGTGCGTGCGGGAACTGGGGCACAAGCGGATCCTCTTCGCCACGGACCAGACGATGGAAGGGTGCGTGGGCAAGATCCTCTCGGCCGACCTGACGCCCGCTCAGCGCGAGGACATCTTCTGGCGCAATCTCCAGTCACTGCTCGATCGGAGAGGCGCATGATTATTGACGTCAATACGTATTTGGGGCATTATCCGTTCCGGCGGCTCCGCTTCGACGGCGCAGGGAAGATGGTCGAGCTGATGGACGCCAGCGGCATCGACCGCGCGGTTGTCTCGTCGCTGCATGCGGTCTTCTACCGCGATGCACACCGAGGGAACGAAGATCTGGTCGAGGCGATCCAGCCGCACGCCTCGCGGTTCATCCCCGTGGCGACGGTGAACCCCAAATACGTCGGCTGGGAGCGCGACCTTGAAGAATCCGTCAAACGCTGGAAGATGAAGGCGGTGACCCTGGTCCCTGCCCACCACGATTACCGCCTGACCGACGCTCACGGACAGGCGGCGCTCAAACGGATTGCGGATTACGGATTGCCCGTGGTCCTGACGCAACGATTCGAGGATCGCAGGCAGCGCCATCATTGGGACGTCGCCGACGACCTCGACCAGGCGACCTTGCTGGAAGTTGCCCGGGCGCACCCCCGCCTGAAGTTCCTGCTCAGCAATTGGATCGGGCTGGACGGAGCCAAGCTCGCCGACGCCGGCTTGAAAGGGCGTTGCCTGATCGATTTCGCGCGTCTTCACGTTCTCTGGACCAAGGACGTGCCCAGGTTGATTCAGACCTTGGGGGTTGAGACGATCGCATTCGGATCGCACATGCCGTTTGATTATGTTGGCCCCTCCCTGGTGAAGCTGGCCAACCTTGAGACCTTGCCCGGGGGCGATTACCAGAAGATCGCCTGGCGGAACGCGGCGGCCTTCTTCGGGATCGACCCTTGAATACTCAATCAATAGGAGCTTATTGATGTTGGCCCCTTTGAATCGTCGCGACTTCCTTGGAGGCGCCGCATCGGCGAGCGCCGCCGCTTACCTGGTCGGCGGATCGACGAATGCGGCCAACGCCGCCAACGCCGAGGAACCGTCGGCGTCCGCCGCGATCGCCCCGAAGACGACAAAGTCCGCCGTGGACTGGCCGATCTGGGGGCCTCCTGAAGAAGCCGCCTTACTCGACGTCCTGAACTCTGGAAAATGGGGTCGAACCAGCGGCGGCCGGTGCCTGATCGAGTTCGAAGCCGCGTTTGGCGGCCGAATTCAGGCACGCCACTGCCTCGCGACCTCGTCGGGGACGACCGCGCTCTTGACCACGCTCGGCGCTCTGAATATCGGTCCTGGCGACGAGGTGATCCTGCCGCCTTATACGTTCGTGGCCACGTTCAACGCGATCACCAACGGCTACGCGCTCCCGATCTTCGTGGACAGCGACGCGGAGACGTTCCAGATTGATCCCAAGAAAATCGCGAGCGCGATCACGCCTAACACTAAATTGATCATATCTGTTCATATCGGTGGATCTCCCGCCGATCTGGATGCTATTAGTGCCATTACGAAGGCGCATCAGATCCCGATGATCGAGGATGCATGCCAGGCCCCTTTGGCCGAGCTGCGTGGGCGGCCTGTGGGAACGACCGGAATCGCGGGCTGCTTCAGCTTCCAGGCCAGCAAGAACCTCACGTCGGGTGAAGGGGGCGCGATAACGACCAATGACGATGCGTTCGCCGACCTCTGCTATAATTTCCACACGCCAGGCGGGTCCAGGCCGAGCGCCAGCCCCGGGCGCGGGGCCAATTATCGGATGACCGAATTTCAAGCCGGCGTGTTGCTCGCGCAGCTTTCGAGGTTCGAGGTGCAGTCGAAAACCCGCCAGGCCAACGCCCTTTATCTGAACGAGATGCTGGCGGAGGTCCCCGGAAT
>JBDTIR010000535.1:0-2452 GCA_039936275.1 Isosphaeraceae bacterium
CCTCCTGGACCTCGGCCTCAAGCTGGTTCAGACGTTCGAGCAACTGGGCGTTGACCCCCGAATCCGCAGGCGCGGGCGATTGAGGAGGAGTCTGCGCGCGGACCCCCCCGACGGTCCAGGTCAGGCCGCTGAGCCCAAGCAAGCAAATGATCAAGCATCGACAACAGCGCTGCATGATGGGCTTCTCCTTCGCAATTCCTGCACAATAAAAAGGGGCGTCCTCGGCCCATCCAGCAGGGACGTGGCCAAAAAGTCCGAGGAGGTTCGAAACGAAGTCGTTCAAAATCAGCGTGTTGCCAGTCTCGACGGAATCAAAGATCGACGTGAAGTCACATCGATCAATTCGGTTGTTTGGACGTGGCGGCTTGACCCGAATTTAACGAATAGGGCGAAACGGAGCCGGCGTGGCCGTCTCTGCGATCTCGCGCAGCGGTGCGTTTCCGGGAGAACCGCCAGATTCCGGCCGGGAATTTCCCTGTTGTCGTTTGGAAGCAAGCGGAAAGCGTTGTAAACTCTTTTGGACGGATGAGGCCCGGTGGACTTGACCGCCGATCCACTCCGCCTTTCTCGTCAACCAAGGGAGGGTGACGATGCCCGGAATGAGACGGAACTCACGACGCGGGGCGTTGGCGAAACCAAGCGGTTGGCCGAAGCTCGAATCGCTCGAAGGGCGGGCCTTGCTCAGCGCATCCGGCGCGTTTGGTCGAAGCCACCCGGGCGCGAACCCGGCCGAGTTCGGTCCTGCGACCTCGGGAACGAACCTCGCTCGCCCAAGCGTCGATGCGCAACGTTCCCAGCCTTGGCATGAAGGCCGGCGGATCTCGACGCATAATCCGCTCCGCGAGCAGATTTTCGACGGGACCGTTTTGAAGCAGCCAATGTTCTACAAGCTGTACAACGGCCCGAAGTTACCCAGCCTCAACGGCACCAAGGCCACCGCCAGACTGATCCCGGGCGAAGGATTCGTGTTCACCGGCACCATGGCCGGGCCGATCGATCCTGCAGAGCCGGCCCTGTACGTCTTCGGGGTCAACCGCGGCGGCGCCAAGGCGCCCGGGCCGTTCCCTCAACGGGCGATGGTCTTCTTTGATTCCGTCGTCACCGTCGCCAATGGACCGACAGGCCCCAGCGCAACGGTCACGCTGCTCGACAAAGACGGCAACCCCGCGACCATAACGAACCTCCCTAACCAGGACGTTGAGGTCTCCGGGAGCACCGTGAGCGTGACGGTCAAACCGGCCTTGCTGCCGCCGACCAGCACGCCAAGAACCCGACTCAAGCTGACCCAATACCGGTTCACCTTCTGGACCCGGACCGAGTCGGGACCGCCGAACACGATCGCCAGCTTCGTGCCGGAATTCAGCGCCGCCGCGTTCCAGATCCCTCGCCGATGACCTTGGTTATTTGGATTGTTGGCGGGACCCTTTTTGAAGCGCCCCGCCGTTCCCCAAACGGGTTCAGGCGATCGCGGTGATCAAGACCTTGTAATAGCCTTGATGCTCGGCGTGCGAGAGGCCGTTGACGTCAATCCGCACCGGACCTTCGATGCCGTCAATGACGCCGCTGGTTCCTGAATTGCCGACATACACAGCCCGGTCGTCGATCAGGACGATCTGGTATCTCGGGACCCCCGCGTATCGCATGCCGATCGCTGGATCGGTGTGCGGCGAGCGTCCTCTGCAAACGGGCGACCCTTCGCCAGGCCGCCAGGCCACCTCGACGATCTCATAGGCCAGTCGACTGACGCCGTGAACCAACAGGTTCGGCCGGCGAGGGTCGCAGAGGAACTCCGCGGCCTGCTGGCGGAGATCAACGCCCAGGTGCGACAGCCCTTCGCCGGGCGAGAAGTGGACCTCAACCACGCGCGACGCCAGCGCATGGGCCGATTTGATTTTCAAGACCTCATCCCGTCCCAGGGCCGCCCGATCGGTCGGCCTGACGTGATCGGCCAGGTGGGGCAGGCCGGCCAGGTCGCCTGGCGAGAGCCCGCCGGTTCGGTAGGCCGCCTCGACGGCCTTCGCCGTCAAGCCCGCCCCTGCCAGACCAAGCCCGCCCGCGCTCGCCACCTTCAAGACCGATCTTCTCGACACGTGTTGACTCATCGGCGTTTCTCCAGGTTCGGTTCAAGACACCTCGCAGTCCACGTCCACAATCAAAGGCGGTCGGGCCATTCCCGGGCCGCGACTTTCTGGGTTGATTCCTTGATCGCTGCTCAGGTCGGGGGAAAAATCTTTGGCGACCCCCTTTCCTTGATCCCCGGCGCGCGATAGGCTAAACCAACGAGGAACAAGTGACATTGTATCGGACTGGCAATCAAGTTCGAGAGATCTTTCCAAAACTCGTATCAGGTTGGCAGAATCGCGACCGGAACGGCGTTGCGGACTGACAGTATTACGTTCTGTACTTGAGCGCATACGATCCTGTGGTGGTTGTTCCTTGATGCGTTCCCAAC
>JBDTIR010000536.1:0-1919 GCA_039936275.1 Isosphaeraceae bacterium
GACCTTGGGGTCTTCACGCTCGATCTGAAACGCCCCGCGCGCCTCGGCCGAGGCGAGAGCGTCGAGCGCTTTGGACTGCATCGAGTCCCAAGCGGCGGTGGCGCGGCCGGCAAAGTCCGGGTTGGAGCCGAGGCCAGTCAGCAAGGCGCGTCGGTCTTGCATCCGGTGGTCTGTGATCCCTTCAGGGAGGCCAAGGCCGCCAACCTGGAAGTCCGGGGCGTTGGGGTCGCCTTCAATCCGGAAAGGGTCGTACCCTTTGCCGAGCCAGCCGCCGTGCTGACCGGGGGCCTTACCGCCAGGGGCGGCCGGGTGGGCGACGCTCCAGGGCATCAAGACGGAGGGGGGCAAGGCCCTATGCGGTGGACGAACCTTCGCCACCATCGAGCCCAAAAATGGCCAGTCATTGGGCGAAGGGCCGTCGGCGTCGGACTTCTCTCGGGGGGCGACGTGGCCGGTGAGCAAGCGGTGGGCGGTTGAGAGGTGCGCCGCGTCGTCGTGGGTCATCGACTTGATGACCGCCAGGCGATGGGTTTGCTGGGTAAGTTGGGGGAAGTTCTCGCCGATGATCAGGCCAGGGGTGCGGGTGGGGATCGCGCCGAAGGAGCCGCGAATCTCGCTGGGGGCCTCGGGCTTGGGGTCCCAGGTTTCCAACTGACTGGGACCGCCCCACATGAAGATCAGAATACACGACTTCGCCCGTCCGAACCCCGCCGGACCGCTGCGCTCCGCGGCCAGGGTCCGCCCCTGAAAGAGACCGGGCAGGCCCAAGCCCGCCGCCGTCAAGGCGCCGGCTCGCAATGCGTCGCGACGAGTCGGATGCTGGCGGCGAAACCCAAAGCACCCTCGACGATCTCCAGAGTCAGTTCCGGCCATCAACGGTCCCCTTTCTCACCGTCGGCCTCGTCGCCTGCGATGTTCAACAACCGATCAACAGTCTGCCTCAAACTTTACCCTCTGGCGTGTCGGGTGTCCACGGCAAAGGAGACTTCGTCCCGGCGAAGAGTGGCTCCAAACGGGAACCGGCATCCCCAGAGGTCGGGGATTCCTCGTACAATGGCCGGGGCAAAACCGGCCGATGGGCGGCTGAGAAATGAGTGGGCGTTGTCATCAAGGTGGTTGTGGATGTCTCCGAGCCGATCGTCGCTACAAGTCCTGATTGAACGCTGTGGATTGAGCTTGACCCCTGCGCAGTACGATCAACTCTGGACCTACCACCAGATGCTTCGCGCGGCAAACGCCGAACTGAATCTGACACGGATTCATAATTTTGAAAACATGGTGCTCAAGCATTATGTAGATAGCTTGCTCGTCTTGACGTTCATCGACTTGCCAACGCCCCTGATCGACATGGGTTCCGGTCCCGGTTTGCCTGGAATTCCGTTGAAGATCGCCAGACCGGGGGTCTCAATGATCCTGGCCGAACCGCGAGGAGCACGCGCGGAGTTCCTCGAAACGGTGCGAGACCGGCTCAAACTGGACGACCTGGAAATCCACGCAGGCAAGATCGGGCCAAGATACCCGAGGAAGGTCGCCGGGATCATCACGAGAGCGGTCGCGTCGATTCCCGAGACGCTCGACCGGGTGGCGCACTGCCTGGACCTGGGCGGTCGGATGCTGTTCATGAAAGGGCCGGACTGTCACGACGAGATCGCCAGGGCGCGTGAGTCGCACGCCGAGTCGTTCCGCATGGTGGCCGATCATGCGTACCAGATTCCGGGGACCGAGCACGCTCGCCGCCTGGTGATTTATGAACGTCTGGCAGGCGAAACCGCCACGTCGGTCTCGGTCCCGACCTACGCGGGACCGATCCGCGACCTGACCAGCGAATCCAATCCCGCCTTCCGCGCGGCCCGTGATTTGTTGTCAGGCCGAGGAATCCGCAAGCACGGGCAGGCGCTCATCGCCTGGCCTCGCCTGAT
>JBDTIR010000537.1:0-4395 GCA_039936275.1 Isosphaeraceae bacterium
AACGGGAGACTCCCTTGAGCCCCGACGCCCGGGCATGGGCCGAACAGACCACCCGCGCCCTGATCGCCTCGACAAAAGACAATGAGGCGTTGACAGGTCTTGAACTGGCCGGTTTGCTCAAGCAAACATCCCTTCAAGGGGAACTCCAGGACCTTGCTCATCGCCAAGCCGCGTCGGACGCCAGGCGCGCCGCAGCCTTGAAGGCCCTCACGGCGATCGATCCCAAGGCGGCCGTCGAACTTCTCGGGCGGATCATCGGCGAGGCCAAGGAGCCGGCTGCGTTGCGCGAACAAGCCGCCAACCTGCTGGCTCAAGGGAATCAGGCAGGATCGAGGGAGGCCCTCTTGAAGACCTTGCCGCTGGCCCCCGAGCGGTTGCAGTCAACCATCGGCGTGGCCCTGGCCAGCTCGAAGGAGGGTGGAGAGGCCCTGCTTGAGGTGATCGCGGCCGGCAAGGCATCGGCCAGACTGCTCCAGGAGCGGCCGATCGAACTGCGACTCCGCCTCTTTGGCGTCCGCGATCTGGAAGCGCGACTTTCCAAACTCCTGGCCGGTTTGCCTCCGGCCGATACCCATTTACAAGACCTGATCAATCGCAGGAAGCAAGGGTTCGCTGCGATCAAGCCCGATGTCGTCGCGGGCGCGAAGGTCTTTGAAAAACACTGCGCCGCGTGCCATCAACTCGGCGGCCAGGGGGCCCGGATCGGACCTCAGCTTGACGGCGTGGGCGTTCGTGGTCCCGATCGCCTGATGGAAGACGTTCTGGACCCGAACCGCAACATCGACCAGGCGTTTCGGATGACGACGCTCGCCTTGAAAGACGGCGAAGTGGCTTCGGGCCTGCTCCTGCGTGAAGAAGGAGAAGTCCTGATTTTGGCTGACGCCCAG
The DNA here is from genome assembly GCA_039936275.1 of Isosphaeraceae bacterium. Classification (GTDB taxonomy): domain Bacteria; phylum Planctomycetota; class Planctomycetia; order Isosphaerales; family Isosphaeraceae; genus JBDTIR01. The sequence goes on from JBDTIR010000537.1 coordinate 888, forward strand.
GGGAAGGAAGTCCGCGTGCCGACGGCCAACGTCGAAGATCGCTCGCTCTCGCAACTCTCACCGATGCCTGCCAGTCTCGCCGATCGGATCAGCGAACCGGATTTCTATCATCTGCTCGGCTACCTGATCGACAAGGCCCGCTGACGAGATGGCGGGGCACTCTTGCCCCGCATTCCCCGGTCTTTATCGTCTAAATATAAACCCGCTTATTGTAAATATACCATTCCAGTAAAATGACCCCGAGAACGAGGGCCGCGATCGGCTTCCACCAATCCTTGATGACGGGCGCGGTGCGTTGGGTTCCCGTGACGGCGGTATAGCCGATCTTGATCTTGTAGGGTTCAGCCTCCGCCTCGGTAAGTCCTTCGGGGGCAAGGCCTCGCGGGGCGAGGTTGCTTTCGCGGGCGTCGAACAGGTTGACGACGTAGGTCAAGGCGCCGTCTTGACCCCAGCGGCCGTGATAGACGCCGGTCTGGTTGGCGTCGTTGTCGATGAACGTCCCTTGCGAGGAGCGTTTGAGGGTCCGCCTGGTTCCATCAGGGGCCGTGACCTCGATTGAATCGGCCGCAGAATCGGCGCGAAGGGTGACTGGCTGGCCGGGCTGGTGGTTGTCGTTGCCGCCGGCTTCGCGGGCGTTGCCCAGGGCCCGGAGGCTGTTGAAGATGAACAGGGGGAAGCTGAGCCGGAGCGGCCAGTCAGTGTTGAACGACTTGCCCGCGATCAAGGGGAAGGTCACGACCGCGTCGACGAACCCAGAGCGTGGGGTCACGAACGCCAAGGGGCCTTTGTTGCTCTCGATCAAGACCGTCGACCCGGTGGGCGGCTCGACGACCCGGGCCTTGTCGATCAGGACCAGGGATAGGTCACGTATGTACTGCGTCAACGGGTGAGCAAGATTCCAGTCCAGGATCACCGGCCCCTCGACCTCTTTCGCCTTGTCGAACGCCTTGCCGGGAGGCAAGGAGCCAAATGAGAGCGTGTTGGCCTCGGGCGACGTTTTCGGCCGGACCCGGTCGTAGATGACCAGGTCGTAGCGGCCGGTCACGGCGTCGCGGAGGTACGGATCGCCTTCAGCCTGCTCAGGTGTGATGACAGTCACATCGGCCAGTTGCGCGGCGGTCTCGGTCTTGAGGGTGCCGGCAAGATAGCGGTCGCCGATGGACACAAGCAGCACTTGTGCCTTGCGGGGGTTGCCGAAGACGGCGTAGGCGCGGTTATCGAGAGGGAGGTCGTCCTTGATGTCGAGCCGAACCTCCAGCTCAACGGCCCCTTGGTCGGGCAGGTCGAACTTGAAGGACTGATCGCTCTGAGGACCGATCTTCAAGGCCAATGCGTCAATAAGGGTCCCCGAACTGCCTGGTTTGCCCGGGTCGTGCTTCAGGAGCTTGGCCTCGGTGGCAACGGACTCGCCTCGGTAGTTGTGGACCCTGCCGAAGACCTGAAACTGGTCGGGCTTCTCCTCGTTTCTGGCCGCTTGAAGACTCAAGACTGCCAGATTGTTCGAAGGCGATACCGACTGACGAGCGTTGGAGTCAGGCGAGGCCGGCTCGGCCGGAAACGCAGGCGGCGCGCCGATGACGACGACTTCGGGCACGAGGTTGCCCAGGCTGAACCCATCGACATCGGCGAAGCCGCCGTCAGTGAACACAAACAGCTTGGGCGGGACGATGGACGAGGCCACCTCGCCTTCGCCAATCTGTTTGCTCGGGTTGGCCAGACCCGCGGCGACCTGAAGCGCCTCGCGCAACGACGTGGCCTCTTGGGTGGGTTCGATGGCGTCGATCCTGGTCCGCAAGAGGTCGCGGTTGGCCGTGTAGCTGGAGACGACCCGCGCCTGGTTCGAGAACGCGATCACCATCGCCAGGTCGCCCTTTTGCATGTTCGCGATGATCTTCCTGGCCTCCTGCTTGGCCTTCTCCAGCCTGGTCGGATGAATATCCGTGGCCGACATGCTCGCCGACTGGTCAATCGCCAAAATATACCGTTGACCCTGGCTAGAGTGCCCCTTCATTCGAGGGCCCAGCAGCGCGAGCATCGCCAGCAGCACGGCGAGCAATTGCAAAAACAGAAGCAGGTTCTTGCGCAATCGCTGGAAGAGGCTGTTGACGTGCAGGTCTTCCAGGCTCCTCCGCCAGAGCAAGGTACTGGGCACCTGCACCGGCCTGCGTCGCAATTTCAGGAAATAGAGCGCAAGAATTCCCAAGGGCACACATGCCAGTACGGCCCAGGCCGTCATGCCAAGCGGCGTTGAGAACTGAATCGGACTAGCAGCGAGTAACGGGTTCAAGGCGTCAGGCCGCATCGGGCGGTTCTCCACCAACGATTGACGGTCGTCATAACTCCGGCTCTTGAGATTTTGACCCGGGACGTTCGCCTTTGCGGCGACGGATCATCGTATAGAGGATATACCCGACCAGAAGTGCCGAGAGCGCCAGGAAAATATACGGGCTGCTGATGTCCGGCAATGGTAATCGTGCTGGCTTGTCCATATTTTGATATTCTGGATCTTGAGAAGTGAAGTCCGTGAGCGCGGCCTCGACTTATTTCACCAGACCGCGCTCGCGAAGGTAATTCAGGATGAGTTTGTCAAACGGGTTCTGATTTGTTGTAAAGATGTACGTGATGCCACGCTTGGTACACCATTCTTTCAGGCCGCCGACGAAGGCCTGGAGGTTGTCTTTATAGCGCTTCAAGAGCGGGGCGCTGATGCTGATCTCGGCGACGTCGTCGTCTTCGGAGTCAACCAGGCGGAGATCGCCAACCAGTTCGGGATCAACCTCTTCCTGGCTGAGGACGTGAATGACGTAAATGTCCATGTTTCTAGCCACGAGATATCGGAGCGCGTCCTGATAGCCGCGCTTGTCGAGGAAGTCCGAGACGACCACCACCACCCCTTTGCCGGGGTGCTTGATCGCGAACGCCTTGGCGGCGGCCGTCAGGTCGCTCGACCCACTGGCCTTGAGGGCGTCGAGATACTGCACCACGCGCCACATCTGTGAACGTCCTCGCACGCTCGGCATTCCGGTTTGCAGGTCGGTGGCGAAGGTGTCCAGCACGACCCGATCATGGTTCACCAGGCCGACGAATGACAAGGCCGCGGCCACCTGCTTGCCGTAGTGCAGCTTGGTCGGATCGCCGAAATCCATCGACAAGCTGGTATCAAGAAGCGTGTAGACGTGCAGATCTTCTTCTTCGAGAAACAGTTTGAGAAAGAGCTTGTCGAGCCGTCCGTAGACGTTCCAGTCAATGTGGCGGAGGTCGTCGCCCACGGAATAATTGCGATGGTCGGCGAACTCGACCGACGAACCGCGCCGCTTACTCTTGCGTTCGCCTTTCATCCGACCAACGAAGATTTTCCGACTCACAAGCTCGAGCTGCTCTAGCTTGCGGAGGAATTCCGGGTCAAGCAACGGCGGCCTGGCGGTCTCGGGCATTGGTCGATCTCAAAAGAATGCCAAGATTCCAGATTCAAGAGACAAAATGAATAACGTGATCTCGATCTTATCCC
>JBDTIR010000538.1:0-6179 GCA_039936275.1 Isosphaeraceae bacterium
ATCACGTAAGCGGCGTTGACCAGGCGAGTCAGGTCGTCCTGAAGTGTGACGGTCAAGGTCAGGCCCTTTTGCGAGAGGGTGACGGTGGGGGCCTGATGATCGACGACGAAGGACTCGCTAACCAAGGTGCTGACCAACGACTCGTCAGGGGCGTTCGAGGGGCGGTCGGACGCCGAGACGCGCAGGCGGTAGGTGCCGCCTGGCACAGCCGAGGCGTCCCAAGAAAAGGTTGAGGAGGTCAAAGGGTCGGTCCCCAGGCGGACCCAGTCTGGCCAGCCATCCTTGCGGAGGTGAAGGGTATAAGAGAGGTCGTCCTTGTTGGGATCGGAGGCGTCCCACTTCAAGGACAGCTTGGTCTGGCGGGTAGCGCCGTCAGCTTCGGAGACGTCCGGAACCGTGATCTTGGTGATTTCTGGTGGCAGGTTCGCCGTCTGGTAGTGCAAGGTCAAGGCGCGGAGTTCCGGCGAGGCGGCCGGGTCATCGGTCGTCAAGGTGGCGCGATACTGCGCGAACCGACCGGGGGGGACTTTGGCCGAACCGGGGTCCGGATCAGTCCTTGGGGCCGACCAGGGGGACCAGGTGGTATCGGGCTCGCCGACGTTGCCGGTGCGGACCTGCACGGCGACCTTGGTCCGCTCAGGCGTCTCGGCGCGCCAGCTCAAGGCGCCGAAGCGGCTGATCAGTTTGGCGTCGAGCACCTCGGAGGTCAGGGTTCCCGACACGACATGGCCGGGGCTCAGGCGAAGCACGCCCCCTGGGTCCCCAGCGCCGATCAGCAAGTCGCCCGCCTTGTCAGTTTGCAAGGCGAGAATTTGACCATGATCGAGCCTGGCGATCTCGGCCGATTCGCGGCCGGAGTCGCGGACTTCGACCAACGTCCCTTCGGGACCGGTGCCGGCCAAAAGGCGGCCGTCGAGCCATGCCAGGGCGAAGATCATCGTCTTGGCCCGGAAGACCTCGCGGGCCGCGCCGTCGGGACTGATCCGGTAAATGGCGTTGTCGCCTGGTTTTGGTGGTTTGGGCGCGGCGGTGCCTCCGCTCGGCGCATCGGTCTTGGAGCCTTGGTCTTTGGCCTTGGGCAACGGGTCATTGATGAGGGTCGCGACCGTTGAACCCGGAGGTAGGTCGAAGTAATCGAGGACGAATTGGGGCAGCGGGCTGTTGGTGGGAACTGCGACTGTTGAGTCTGGAGGGAAGTCGAAGTCGTCGGGAGCGTCTGGGGGCGGCGAGTCGATGATCGGGGCTGCGACCGTTGGCGGGCTCGGGGGAGGTTCGGGCTCGGTCTCGTCGTCCAGCCGGCTCACACCTCGCGAAGGGCTGCTGTTCGAGCCGGAACCCGACTCTCCGGCGGTTCCGGCATAGAGGGCCCCGTCAGGGGCGAACAGCAAGGCGCGAACCTCGCTCTGGGGGGCGTCGTAGAGGACGGAGACCTTGCCATCCTTGGCCACTCGATAGATCAGGCCCTCGCCGTCGCTGCCCGCGTAAACCTCACCGTCGGGTCCGACGATGACGCAGAGTAGGTGAGCATGTTTGCCGTCGAGGACTAGTGACCATTGACCGTCGTTTGCGCGTTTCCAGAGCTGGCCGGTGGGTCCGGTGGCGGCATAAAGGTTGCCGTCATGGTCGGCGGCGAGGTCCCAGATGTACTGAACGTCTGGATCAGGGCGCGACGCAGGGTGCTTCGGGTCGGTCAGGTCAACGACCTGCCCGCTCGGGCCGGTGCCGGCGAAGACGCGACCGTCAGGCAAGGCGGCCAGACTGAAGACCTGCGTATCGTCAGCATCGAAGGCGACGGACCAACCGCCTTGCCCTTCACGACGAAAGACCTTGCCGGCGTCGCCGGTGGCGGCGTAGACGACGCCGGTTTCGAGCTGGAGCAGGTCCCAGACGTGGGCCGCGTCGAGCCCGGCGGCTAACGGGGCGACTTCGCGACCGAGGCGAACCCTCCCCGCGTCGGAGACGACCACCCGCTCCGCTTTCGCTCTGGCGAAAGACGACGGGGTATCATGTCGCCACGTCTCCACCTTGGCCGCGCGAAGCGTTGAGCAAGACGCAAGGAACAGCGAGATCGAGAGCAAGAACGTGGCCGACCTTCCTGGTCGGCCCGGGTGAATCGCATCGTTCATTACTCATGACTCGTAAGTTTAAAGGTGATTCCGGAGTCCTTGACCACGGTGAACCTGAGCGTCTGCGTCCCTTCGACGACCCAGGGGGTCTCTTCGACGGCGATCAGGTCGGAGCGGACGGCGTGTTGGGGGGTTGTGCGGTGATCGGCCAGGACGGCTCGGGCGCTACCGGGGAGGTTCGGTAAGGCCTGACCGCGCACGGCCAGGCCGCGATCGGCCCTGGGGACGTGGAGATAAAGCGCGGTGCGCTTCGGTTCGGCGCGGAGGCGGAGCACCTGGAGGACGGCAGGCAGGTCGCGCGGTTCGAGCAGGTGGGGCTCATTGCGGAACCGACGGCGAAGGGTGTTGGCGGCGTCGCAAACGACGGCCTCGTAGGAGCCTTCGGGCAGGTCGGCGGGTATTGGCAGGGTCAGTTCGACCTGTTGGCGCTCCCCTTTGAACGGCTTGAGGGTGACGGCTGCCTTGAGGGTCTCGCCAGGTTCCAAGCGGTCGCTTGCCAGGCGAACCGACTCGATCTCGGCCAGGGTCCGCCCTGAGGTGATGTTCACATCACAGGTAATTGACTTAATCCGCACAGGGGCCATCGGGTTGCGGACCAGGAGGTTGACGTCGCTGGCGATCGGACTGAAGAGCATCGCGGGGCCGAGCGCTCCGGTGTATCGAGGGCCGCTGAACGTGTCCGTCCAGGTGATCGCCCCTTGGCCGTCGAGTTCGATCGTCGCGGAGACCCTGGCCGTCAGTTCCTCGGGCAGGTCCCCTTCGGTGTCGATGGCGTTGCTCAAGACGGTCAGGACCAGGGTCGGCAAGAGGTGCGGCTCACGCACGACCTGGACGCGATAGGTCCTCGGCTCGGAATAGCGGCCGACCTTCACCGTGACCTGCATCGGCAGCAGGTCGGGCATCGGGCCGACCCGGCCGGCGACGGCGGTACTGACGTCGGTATCAAGCACGCCGACGATTTTTAAGGGTGAACCCATCTTCATGCTAACGCTGGCTCGTGGATAGACCGTATGAATATATCCGGTCATCAACGGGAGTTCGCAGGCCCCCAGGCCGAACATCGGATGGCCGAAGCCGTAGACCCGGTCCCCCTCGACGTGGGTGACGGTGCCGATGCCCGAGAGGTCGAAATCACCCGTGACCAGGGCGATGCTCAGGGGGGAACCGGGCACGAGAGGTTTGTCTCCTTCGGCCTTGAGGACTGCCGCTTGCGCAGCCCCGCCGGCCATCGGCGCCATGCCGAGTGGGCCGAGTCGATCGGCCAGGACCGCAAGGGCCCTCGGGGAGAACCCCGACGCGGCCAACGGAGTGGCGATCGCCTTCATGCCGCCCAGACCTCCGCCCGAGACGGCAGTCGGCCCACCAGCCAGGAGCGCTCCGGTCGTTGCCAAGGCGCCGTCGCGGTCCCAAGGAGCGTCAAGCCGAGCCGTCCTGGGCGCCTGGTCGTGCTCTTTCGCTTCGGCGGCGATCCGTTTGTCGCTGGAGCGGACGAACTGGACCATCTGCGAAAACGGGGTCACGCCGGCGATCGGGTCCTTGGCGAACTCCCAGGCGTAGGCGACGGCGCCCAGGAGTTTACCGTCAATATAAATCGGGCTGCCGCTCATCCCCTGGATGATCCCGTCGTGCTCCAGGTTGCAGCCGGTCAGACGGCAGAGGACCATGTCTCGCCCGGGACTGACGTCGCGCATGACCCCCAAAACCTCAGCGCCAAACTCTTCCAACTTGATACCGACCATCACCGTCTTGCCGGTCCCCTTCATCCCTGGCCTAATCTGTTCGACGTCCCAGTACAGCTTGGGATCAGGCTCGGCCCCCTTGGCCGTCGGGGCTTGAAAAACCGTCAAGGTCAGAAGGCCCAGACACCAAACGCCAGCCAGGCGCACCGCGAGAGTAGGTCGCATGAAACAGGACCTCAGCTTCGAGATGGAACGGAGCGGCTTGTGAATCAGTAAAATGGACGGGAAAAATCTAAAAGACCGGCGGCGAGATGCAGACCAAGGGTGGGTCGTTCATCGAGCGACCCGTTTCCCAACTTACCCTGAACAATATTATCGCTCCCATCCGGCCGAGTCAAACAAACGGTTTCACGGACGACGATCCATCGAGACGTTTGCGCCTTGATAAAATCAAGATGATCATGTTTTCTCCGGGTAATCCGTTCCCGGGCGACCGTTGCCCGAAGCCGCGAAGCCGCGGCGTTGATCGTCGATGGCGGCGCGACGCTCCCTGGCCAGTTCGGCGCGTTGGCGGCGTGCGTAAGCGATGGTGGCCAGCCAGTCGACCAAGGCCAAGACGAGCAAGACGCCGACCAACACGGCCACAACGATCCAGACGGCCAGGAACAATCGGCCACGGGTGCGGTCGCCCCGCACGACGATCCGGGTGCCAATCACGATCCCGGCGGCGAGCAACGCCATCACTGCCGAGCCGAACCAGCGGCGGGCGTCCTGGCGGGCAAAATGGAGGGCGTCGGCCTCCGAGAGCGAGCCGCCGCGGCCCAGACGATCGCGCCACTGGCGGATGCTGAAGTAGATTGCGATGGCCGTCAGGGCCGCCGCGAGGACCAGGCTTTCCGACGCGCCCGAGGCGTTGCGCGGCATGACGGGGAGACCTTCGACAAAGACAACGCGAGACGATCTGCGCGACGGTCAATGAACCGGCTCCAGGCTAACCCGTTCGCCGATCGGTTGGCTACCCCTCCCTCAACATACCGCGCATTGTTCCAAAGGACAGGACGCCCGTCGGCTTCATGCTCTGCATTACAAGGCTAAAGGCCCCGATGGGCGCGGGCGGTCGAAGTGGCGGCGGATGCCCGTCGTGGACAGATAGACGAACGCGGCGCCGTCGATCAGGAGGATCACGATTCCCCAGGTGATTCGCCTGGTATCGACCCGCTGGTCATACGGCAAGATCGGCACCGCGTCGCCCGCTTCGGTCGTCAAGACCGCGTCGGGAGTTTCGATCTTGGTCATGCCTTCATAGACTGGTAAGCCGATCAAGACCATGATGTTGATGGCGCCTCCGAGCATCAAGGCGGCCAGCAAAGGGCGAGCCGACTTCCCTTGGAGGAACAAGACCGAGGCGTAGACGCCGAAGAGGCAGACCGCCGTCAAGGCCCAGCGGCCGATCCCTTCCAGGGTGACAAAGGCCAGGCCGGCCAAGAGCAAGCTGGACAGAAGGGCCAGGGTGCCGATGAGGATGATGCCGACCGGCGATCCTGCGGATCGTGGCGGGGGTGGAGCCACATCGTCGAGCATCTCCTCCATGTTCACACGCTGGCCGGTCTCCAGGTTGAGCCCACAATGGTTACAGAGCGACATGCCGGCCGGCACCACGGAGCCGCACGAGCAGCGTCGAGGGCGGGCGCGGGCCTCCGCGCCCGTGGGGCGGCGACGGACGGGCGCGTCGTCCTGGAACAGGGCCTTGGCGTCAGCGGTCTGGCTCGGCCTGGCCGAGCCTTGGGGCGCATCTTCAGCAAGCATCGGCAGGTCAAACGTGTCCCGCAGGTCGCCCGAGGAGACCGGCAGGTCGAGATCGCTATGTCCGCGAACCGGCGGCAAAAGCACAGTCGAGGCCGGTCGCGCCTCGGCCACCCCCGGGGCGGACGACGGCGCCCTGGACTCCGGCGTTCCCGCCTGAAACTTTTGACTGCACTTCGGGCACTTCAAGCGCTTGCCGCCAGCCTCAGGCGGCAGGTTGAGCACGGTCTGGCAATTCGGACATTTGGTGGTGATTGCCATGGTCGTCGGTCAGTTCAGGCCTGGCCCGGCTGGGAGATGTGGGTCGATTCGAGGGAAATGAGAGACGGGACGAGAACCGCTCGTTCCATGCATTGTATCGCCTCGTGCGACCGAATGACACCGGGGTTTTTAGAGATTCGTCCGCCACGTCAATTCCTTCTACGTTTCTCGGGCGGAAATTATCCAAAAACCGGCCGAAAATTTGAGACCAGCAGGTCGATACTTGCCAGAACCTGGCTATTGGATAGTGTTTATGCCTCACAAAAATGGGTCGTGATCTGGATCAGGCGCGCTCCACCAGCACGAGGCC
>JBDTIR010000539.1:0-2453 GCA_039936275.1 Isosphaeraceae bacterium
CAAGGCGACCGCATGCGGCTCAAGCTGGCTCAGGTCATGATTCGCGATCAGGATCGTCCCACGAACGCCCTTCGCGTCTTGGCTGAGATCGGCGCGTTGCCCGCTCAGCTCGACGCCCTCCGGGTCCAACTCATCCGGCAGGCCAAGCAGATGCAAGAGGAGGGCGTCCTTGAACTGGAAGGCGACGACTGACGAGACCTCCCAACGACGTTAATCGGGTTGCTCTTTGTTCAAGAGGCGCTCGACCGAATCCACGGCGATGGGATGATACGACGGGCGGGCCTTGGCGAAGAGGGCCTTGGCGCGGGCCTTGCCGGCGGGGGTGCGAACCAACTCGCCGTACAGGGGCATCAGGTACTTGCGGCGACCGATCGTGGTCAGGAACTGGTCAAGGCGGGCGTCGGCGGGTTGATAGCTGTTGCGGATCGCCATCTGGAGCCATTGGGCGGCGACTTCGGTATTGCCGGCGTCGGTCAGGTGGAAGGCGGCGTCAAGTTCGGCCATGCGGTCGTTGGCAAGGCGGGCGGGCAGGTCTCGGAGGAACCGGAGCCATTCGTGGGTGGACCATGCGGCAGTGTCGAGGTCAGTCGCCTTCGCCTCGCGGTCGAGCCAACGTCTGGCTTGAAGGTCCACCGCGTCGAACCGTTTGGAATGCGGTTGAGGGGCGTCGGTCGGCAGTCCTGGCTGGCGCAACCAGGCGTGCAGGTTGACGGCCTCGGCCTTGCCGGGTTCGGTCTTGAGCAGGTGCTCACGGAGATAGGCTTCAAAGTCAGGCGTGGTGATGCTCTGAAACGCGAAGTGGTCGAAATAGGCTTTGAGGAATGAGTCGAACGCCTCGCGGCCGACCTGCTGTTCGAGCCGAAGGAGGAACAAGGCCCCCTTTTCGTAAGGAACCTGGGTGAACCCTTCGTCCGGATCACGCCCGGCCAGATCAATGTGAAGAATCTCGACCCTCGCGGGGGTCTGCTTGAGATTGGCGCGAAGGATGTCCATGCCCAGGGTCCATTCCATCGCCGCGCGTTCCGGGCCATACAGGTCTTCGATGATCCGCCGTTCGAGATAGGTGGTGAACCCCTCATTGAGCCAGAAATCACGCCAGGTGGCGTTGGTGACCAGATTGCCCGACCACGAATGGGCCAGCTCATGGGCCACGAGCGAAACTAATGACTTGTCGCCGGCCAGCACGGTCGGCGTGGCGAAGGTCAGTTTGGGGTTCTCCATGCCGCCGAATGGGAAACTCGGGGGCAGGACCAGGAGGTCGTACCGTTCCCAACGGTAAGGGCCGTAGCGTTTCTCGACCGCTTCGACCATTGATTCGGTGTCGGAGAACTCTTGAGCGGCTTTGTCTAGAACCCCCGGCTCGGCCCAGACCCCGGTGCGCGGGCCAAGCTCCTGGAACTTCAACTCACCCACGGCCAGGGCGATCAGGTACGACGGGATCGACTGGGGCATCTTGAAGCTGGCGACGCCGTCCCCGTCTTCCTTGCGGTCGGCGCTCATGACCGCCGTCAGTCCCTTCGGGGTCTGGACGCGGGCGGAGTAGGTCACGCGGACGCCTGGCGAGTCCTGACAAGGAATCCAGCTTCGGGCGTGAATGGCCTCCGACTGGGTGTACAGAAACGGATGCAACCCGCTTGATGTGCCCGATGCGCCCACCCACTGCAACCCGCTCGCCCCGGGTGAGGTTTTGTAGACGATCTGGACCCGAGTCGCCTCCGAGGGCAAGGGGATCGTCAACGGCGCACCTAGGATCGGGTCAACCTTGCCAAGCTGATAGTCCACCTTGGTCAAGTCGGCGTCTGACGAACCGGCCGAGACGCTCTCGATGGTCAGGTCGCGGGTATCCAGGATCAAAGGAACCTTCGGCGAGACGCCAGGCCGGCGCTCGATGCTCAAGGTGGCCTTACCTTGCAATTGCTTGTGCTCAAAGTCGACGTTCAGATCAAGGTCGATGTGAGTGACCCGAACCTGATCGGGTCTCGCGTGCGAATGACCGTCTCGCCTGGCTGCTTCGAGATGTCGAGGCGCGGGTTCTTCGCCGCTTGCGTTCATTGTCTGACCGTCGTTCAGCACGATCCACCCAATGACCAGAACCATAAGGTAGTGCGTTCGCATCCGTTTTGATCCTTCCGAAGGGTACTTGACCCGCGCCCTTTGACGACGAACAGGCTGCGACCACGAGAATCGGCGCGTCCGCAAGAGGCCCCCGGCCTCAACGAAAAGGCCAACCGGCGTCTCGACTCTACCGGGCCGCCCTCGATCCGCCAAGCCCTCGCCCGCCTGGTTTAACAATGGGCAGAAGGGAAGAATGGGCAGTGGGCAGTGGGCAGTGGGCAGTGGGCAGTGGGTAGAACGAGTTTACCAATGGTGACATACCAGCCTGCCAAAATGGCAGTTGGGTTCGCTCGGCGCACCGGGCTTGGGTTCGCTCGGCGCACCGGGCTTGGGTTCGC
>JBDTIR010000540.1:0-13306 GCA_039936275.1 Isosphaeraceae bacterium
CTATGTTCCGGGAAGACAACCAATAAAGGGGCCTTGATTTCGTGGACCCCAAAAGAGCGACCGCCGAGCGTCCCGATGGATCTGCTCGACGGTCGCAGACCTGATGCCAAATCTTGGTGAGCCTAACGGCGAGCCCCGACGGTCGCAACCTCGGCCAGGTTCAGGAAACCTTGCACGAACTCGTTGCGCCGCACCAGATAGTATTGCAGCGCTTGTGCCTGCGACCCTTGAAGTTGATCGAGGATAAAGAGGATATTGTCCGGCTGAATCGTTTCCCAGTCGCGCTTGCCGATGTTCATCCCCACCAGGATGTCACCTTTCTGGATCGCCGCTCGGGAGGCCGGGCTGCCCGGCAAGACCTCTTGAACGTACAGGCCGCCCCGAAACGAATTGGAAACAGTGGCCACGTACTCCCTGGAGACAGGCACGACCTTCACCCCCAGGGTTCGATAAACCTTGGCCGAAGCGTCAGGCGTGTGCCTCGGCAAGGCAGCGACGTCAAGGGGAACGGTCTGCTCATGGTCGCCCCTGCGGACCAGGACTTCGGTCTTCTGCCCCGGGCGAGCGTCAAGCAAGGCACGCTCAATGTCCAGCGGCGTCGTCACCGTCAGATCGCCGACTCGCATCACCTGGTCGCCCGCTTTCAGGCCGGCGGCCTCGGCAGGACTGCCCGCCTGGACCTCTGAGACAAAGACCGACCGTTTCAGGCCGTTGCGCCGCTCGCCGGAAATCAGGCCGTGCCAGGTCGCAACCAGGCGTCTGGTACTCATCATTTCGGCGGCGACCCGCTTCACATCGTCGATCGGCAAAGCGAAGCCGATCCCTTGCGCACCGGCACGCACCGCCACGTTGATCCCAATCAACTCGCCATCGGTATTGATCAAGGGGCCGCCCGAGTTGCCTGGATTGATGCAGGCGTCGGTCTGGATCAGGTTGCGGTAGACCTGATCGTCCGACAGAGTCACGTTGCGGTTCAAGGCGCTGATGATTCCGAGGGAAACGGTGTTCTCATAACCGAACGCATTGCCGATCGTGATGACCGATTCCCCTTCCATGAGATCGGACGAGGTGCCGATGGCGATCGCGGTCAAGGGGCGGCCGGCGTCAACCTTGAGCATGGCCAAGTCCATCGCCGCGTCCTGCTGAATCAGGCGGGCCGGATAGGCGGCACCGTCGGCCAGGTGGACTTCGATGCCGTTGACTTTATCGACGACGTGTTGATTGGTCAGAATATAGCCACGGCCGTCGATGATGACGCCCGTTCCCATTCCGCTGACCCGAGCACGCTGGCTCTCTTCGCTCGAGTACGGCCAGCGACTGTTCGACGCTGCCCGTTTCTCGCTGGTAATGCTCACGACGCAGGGTTTGACCCGCTGGACCGCTTCGACAATTGGGGTCCGTCGTGTACTCTCCCCTCCCATGGTTGGTAGCGTCATGCCGAAGACCGCCGCGAGCACCAGCGCCACGGTCCTTGGTCCATTCCCGCGATTCCAGGGCGATGGCACGGTGAGGGTCCTCTCTCGGGGTATCCGGGCATCGGGCCGACGTACCCCACGCCGACTTGTTCTGAATCGGCTCTCCTAGACCACGCCTTGAACCAGGACCGCCATACCGTATCTAGCTTACCTCCTCTTCCTTAATACCCGCAAAATTTACCTGTTTTGTGAAACTCGCACGAACGGTCGGATCGGGAGAAGCTGTGGATTTGAGAATTGGGCCCGGCTCAATTGACAACCCCCTTGGCCGTTTCATAAAGTAAGTGAGAGCCCTTTGTAAGAGAATCAGCAAGAGTCGGTTCCGAACGAAAGAGGCACGATTCCTATGGCCGAAAAATCAAGCCGCCGGCAGATCCTGGAGCGGAGCCTGGCGGATGATCCGGATGATCCCTTTTTGCGCTATGGTCTGGCCTTGCAATGCCTGGGTGAATCGGATACCAGGGAGGGTCGAGACCGTTTGATCGCCTTGATCGCTGATTTGCCCGACGCTCCGGAAACAGTCGCGGCCTGTCAACAGTTGGGCCAATCCTATCTCGACAGTCATGATTTTGAGCTTGCCCGGCAGGCCCTCGAAGCCGGGATCGCCAAGGCCCAGAAACAAGGGCACGCGCACGCGGCAGCCGAGATGAATGGATTGCTCGCGCAATTGGACTGAACGTCAAAGATCGCCGTCCTTGACATCTCAAAATGCTCTCAACCGCGCCCGTACCCGGACGGTCCCTTGATACCCGCGCTCTTCACCTTCCCGAACCGCATCCTGTTTGGCGAAGGGGCCCGCGCCAGCTTGCCCACCGAACTGACCAGTCTGGGGGTGAAACGCCCTCTGGTCGTGACCGATCCGGCCTTGCAGGCATCCGGCCTGGTCGGCGAAGTCACTGCACTCCTTGATGCATTCGTCCTCTTCGATCAGGTTCAGGCCAACCCGACTGAGCTTGACGTTCAGGCCGGGCTTGAGATCTATCACGCCCAGAACTGTGACTCCCTGATCGCCCTGGGCGGCGGGAGTGCGATCGACGCCGCGAAGGCCATCCGCCTCCTGACGACGCACCCTGGCGCGTTGGCTGATTATGACCTGACGACGGGCGGATTGGATCGGATCAAGCCCACCTTGCCGCCCATGGTCGCCATACCGACCACCGCCGGCACCGGCAGCGAGGCAGGTCGAGGCGCCTTGATCCAGGTGCCGGCGACCGGCCGCAAGTTGATTGTGCTCAGCCCTTATCTTCTTCCTAGCCTCGCCATCTGTGACCCGGAACTCACGCTTAGCCTCCCCCCCGCGCTCACTGCGGGCACCGGCATGGACGCTTACACCCACGGAATCGAGAGCTACCTGTCCACCACCTTCCACCCGATCTGCGACGGCATCGCCCTGGAAGGCTTACGACAGGTCTCCAAAGGTTTGGAAACCGCCGTGTGCGACGGTTCCGACCGCGAGGCCCGCCGCGCCTTGATGCTCGGCGCCTTGCTGGGCGGAATCAGTTTTCATAAAGGGCTCGGCGTCGTTCATTCCCTCTCGCACGCTCTGGCAGCCGAGGGGCGGGTCCACCACGGCACACTGAACGCGATCCTCCTGCCCCACGCCCTCCGGTTCAACCGACCCGCCGCTGAGTCAAGAATGGCCGAGCTGGCCGGGCATTTGGGTCTGGGCCGTTCCAGCGACGGTCCTTCCCATCTGATCGTCCTGACCGAACTCGTCCTGACCCGCCTCCCCCTACCTGAGCGCCTGGGGGCCCTGGACGGACTCGACCGCAGTCGGATCAGCCATTATGCGCGACTCGCCATGCATGACCACTGCCACCACACCAACCCTCGCCCTTGCACCCTGGCTGACATGGAAACGATCCTCGACCGTGCCTGGTAAATCGCGCAAACCTGGCGGTAACGAGGTATGATGGACTGGTGCCTTTCGGGCGTCTCCGCTCGTTTGGATTTGCGTGTCGAATCACCACAAGGGTTTCCGTCCGCGTTTCAGAAGCATGATCCATCTCGACCCTCAAACCAGCTAGAATAGGCCGTAACGGACGTACCCGGGGCGTAGCAGTCTGGCCGTCCGGTTCGACCGCGCGTTTTGGGTGTTGACCTTTCTTGGGGAGGTCGTTGATGACCCCGCACTGGCGGTTGCGACCACACAACGCGGATCAGATCGCGGCCCTGGCCCGGGGGGCGAAGCTCCACGAACTGGTCGCCCAGATTTTGCTGAACCGAGGAATTACCGAACCCGCCCAGGCCCGGACCTTTCTTGACCCTCGCCGCGACGGCCTGCACGACCCCGAGACCTTGCCCGGCATTACCGAGGCCGCCAAGCTCATTGAAGCGGCGGTACGCGCCGGTCGTAAGATCATCATCTACGGTGATTACGACGTCGACGGCGTCTGCGGCACCAGCATCCTCTGGGCCTGCCTCCGCTTGGCGGGCGCGGCCGATGTGGAATACTACGTCCCGCACCGGATCAAGGAAGGCTACGGGCTCAACAGCGACGCCTTGCGAACCTTGGTCCGCGACCGTGGCGCCAGCCTGATTGTCACGGTCGATTGTGGAATCACAGCGGTCAACGAGGCCCGCCTGGCCCGCGAGCTCGGTGTCGAGCTGATCATCACCGACCACCATACCCAGGGGGCCGACTTGCCCGAGGCCGATGTGGTCGTTCACCCCAAGCGACCCGGCAGCACCTATGCGTTTCCCGAGCTTTGCGGCTGCGGCGTCGCCTTCAAGCTCGCCTGGCAACTCTGTAAAAGCTTCGGCGACGGCAAGAAAGCATCGCCCCATCTGCGCGACTTCCTGATCAAAGCGATCAACCTCGTGGCCCTGGCGACCGTCGCCGACATCATGCCCCTGGACGGCGAGAACCGGATCTTCGTCCGCCACGGCCTCCGCGGCCTGGCTGACGACGGTGCGGCCGTCGGCCTGAAGGCACTTTTGCAGGTCTCTGGTTTACTCGGTCAGAACCGTCTGAACTCCGGATCGATCGGGTTCAGGCTGGCCCCCCGAATTAACGCCGCGGGCCGGCTCGGATCTGCGAGAAGGGCCGTCGAACTCTTGACGACCGACGACGCCGAGCTGGCCTTCCAGCTCGCCAATGAACTCGATGAAAGCAACCGCCAGCGCCAGGACCTGGAGCGGACGATTGTCGATCAGGCCCGCGCGATGGTCGAACGGTCGGGCGGCCTGGGCGATCGTGGGGCGATCGTGATCGGTCATGAAGGCTGGCATGCCGGCGTGATCGGCATCGTTGCCAGCCGCCTGGTCGAGATCTATCATCGCCCGACGATCGTGGTCTCCTTGACCGAATCAGGCGGCCAGGGGTCGGCCCGGTCGATCCCTGGACTGAATCTGGTCGAGGCTCTCCGGGACTGCTCCGAAGGACTGACCAGCTACGGCGGCCACGCAGCGGCGGCCGGTTTGCGGGTTCCCACCGATTTGTTCGCGCCCTTCGCTGAGCGGTTCGACCACCATTGCCGAGGTCTCTTGACCGACGAACTCAAGCGCCGGGAATTGTGGATCGACGCCGAGGTGCCGCTTGGCGTCCTGACTCCCAGGGTCGTTGACGCGCTCGACGCTTTGGAGCCTTACGGCGTCCGGAACCCGAAGCCAATCCTGACGGCCAGCCGGGTTCGGGTCGTCGGCGATCCCAGGCCGGTGGGCGAGCACAAGCAGCATCTTCAGTTCCGCGTCTCTCAAGGGAACGTCGTCGCCAAGTGCATCGCCTGGAACATGGCCGAACGTGGCCGAGTCTTAACCGCGGGCGCAACCTGCTCCTTGGCGTTTCATCCATCGATCAATGAGTGGAACGGTCGTCGTGACGTCCAGCTCGAAATCAAGGACTTTCAGCTCGCCAGGGAGGATAGCCATGCCCTGCCCGCCTGAACCCCCGCCGGGTGCGGCCCTCGCCCGCCAGATGCAGGCGAAAGGAATCAACGACCCCAAGGTCCTCCGGGCGATCGCCCGGTTCGATCGCGAGCGGTTCATTCCGCCCCATAATCGGCACCAAGCCGGCGACGACCGCGCCTTGCCGATTGGCCTGGACCAGACGATCAGCCAGCCGTACATGGTCGCCATCATGACCCGGGAACTCGCCCTTTCCGGAACTGAGCGGGTGCTAGAAATCGGCACCGGGAGCGGCTACCAGACGGCCATCCTCTCCAGTCTGGCAGCCTTGGTCTACACGGTGGAACGGCACCCGACCCTCTCACTCCGAGCGCGCGGCGTGCTCGACGGCCTGGGGATTGAAAACGTCCGCTATCGGACCGGCGACGGCTCGCTCGGCTGGCCGGAGAACGCCCCTTTCGACCGGATTCTCGTCACTGCGGGCGCCCCCGGCTTGCCGCCGGCACTCTTCGAACAACTGGCCGAAGCCGGGCGGCTCGTCGCTCCGCTTGGCGACGAGGACGGCCAGCAGCTCACCGTCGTCACCAAACAAGAGGGCCGCCCCGTCTCTCGACAGGTGCTCGCTTGCCGATTCGTCCCCTTGATTGGCGAAGGAGGCTGGGCGGAGAGCGAATTCCCTTGATCCAAAGGACACGATGGTTCATCCGCTCTATCGAATCATTCCAAGATCGTCCGAGGGGTTCAATCCGGGCGGGAACTCGCTGGGAAGTGGCAAGCTAGGCTCCGGTTCCATGGCAAAGAAGGGGCCAAGCGCCTGGCGGACGCGGTTGAGGTCGTGCTCGCGGCCATGCCTGGGAAGGTCGAGCAGGTCGGCGGCGTCGTAGATCTTGGGTAAGCCGGGCACATTGACCCGGCCAAACGCCTGACGGATCGCCTCGCGGTCGATCCCCAACCGACGGGCGACGACTTCAGCCTGGTCGAGCCGGGTCAGGTGTCGGCGTTGCCAGTGGACTCGAAGATCGGCCACGGCCACGGCTCGCAACCGCTGAAGCGCGGGGATGAGATACTCCTTCGCCTCCTCGGCATTCATGCCCGGCACGGAGAGTTCGAACCTCTCCTCGGCGCGTGGCTGATGCAGCGTGATCAAGACCGTCTGGAAGAGCAAGAGGACCAAGGCCCCGGCTCGTGTGATTGGCACCAGTCGGCGGAGCAAGCGATCGGGCGGGCGTCCCGACCACCAACCCGCCGCGAAAAGCACCGCGCCGATGTGCGGGATCGAGTCATACCAGGGGACAATCGGCCCTCGCAGGCTCGAAAACGGCAAGTAACCCCGGAAGCTCCATTCCACGTAATAACTGACCAGAACCAAGGTTGCGCCCGAGCATTCCAGTGGATTGGGCCTGCGCCTCGCCTTCCAGAGATTTCCGACCCAGACCAGGGCGAGTAGCAGGGTCAATACGGCCCCCTGGGTCGGTGTTGATTCGGTTGCCAGGCCGAGATTGCCGATCACGAGGTTTTCGGGGATGGCCTGGAGGGTGTGCCAGAGACCTTGAACCAGGTTAATGGCCTCTGAGACGGTCCGCCCATGAACACTGACCATCGGGCCGCTCATTCCCCTTCGACCCAGTCCGAGAGCAACGCCCACCGCCAGAACGCTGGCCAGCAAGGGTACTACCGAGGCCCGCCGACATCGTGGCCGACCATCGGACCAGAGATACACTGCGCCCACTGGTCCGGCCGCGTGGCCGATCGTCCAGAACCCTCCCGCCAGCACGGCGGCAAGAGCCGCCGCGACCAGTCGCCAACCTCCCCCTGCTCGTCGCCAGCCTTGCAAGTACCAGAGGGTTGCCAGGATGAAGAAGCCTGCCCAGAGCGTCTGGCTCGCCGAGTACCAGGTCGCCGCTGAATGCATCAAGCCGGTCGTCCCCAGGGCAATGGCCGCCCCCAGACCGATCTCCGATCGGCCAGTCTCCAGAGCAACGAACCGCCAGGCCAGGACCATCAACGTTGCCAAGATCCCATACGACGCCATCGCCAAGGTCGTCTGCAAGTCGGCCAAGGTGCCCGCATAGGCCGAGACGAGCCAGGTCAAGACCCGCCAGGAAGGAACGACGTGCGTGTTATGCGGTACGAACAGGTTTTCCAAGGCCCGATCGAGTCGCCTGGACGCTGCCAAGTAAGGGAAATCATCACTGACAAGACGATAGCTGGCCAGCGAATCCGCGAACAACCAGGCTGGACCGAGGAGCACGACCATAGCCATTGCCAGCGTCCCCCAACGACCCAATGGACGACGGCCCCAGGACGTGACTCGGTTCGAGAGGGCCATGCGATGGGCCTTTGCCTGGGGTTGATCGGGTGATGAGATCGACCACCCATGATGATCCGACGCCCGACCGGTTTCAATCCCGATCCGCATCGGTAACATCCTCTGTGGATTAACGAATTTTACGGAATCTAATGAAAGTGGACTCTTATCTCTTCGAGTCTTCTTTGTGTGCTCCGTTCGTTCGAGTTGCATCCTCTGGTTCAACCATCCCGGGGATGCTTATTGTCCCCCGCGCGCCTCGACCAGCATGGCGAGTGCTTCCTGGCGGGTTCCTTCGGCGGCTGAATCACCTCGGATCATAGCGGCGAGTTCATCGACCCGATCCCCTTCAGACAACGGGGCGATCGTGGTATGGGTCCTGCCGTGGGCGACGTGCTTGCGTATGACCCACTGATGCGTGGCGTAGCTGGCCATCTGCGGCAGGTGGGTCACGCAGACGACCTGGCGGTGCCTGGCCAACTCGGCGAGTTTCCGTCCCAGGACTGCGCCCAATCGGCCGCCAACTCCAGTGTCAATCTCATCAAAGATCAAGGTCGGCACGCGGTCCACCTCGGCCAGCACCGTCTTGACAGCCAGGGTCACTCGCGAGAGTTCGCCCCCGGATGCGATCTTGCGCAATGGACGCGGAACCTCGCCAGGGTTCGGGGCGAAGACGATTTCCACGCGGTCAGCCCCGTCCTCTGGGGGCGGACTCGTGGTCGGATCGTCTCCGAGGGGTTCCGCGGAGACCTCGACGGTGAGCAGGGCCTCGGTCAAACTGAGCGCCTTGAAATGACCTTGCACCGCCTTGGCGAATGCCTTGCATACTTTGCGACGACCCCGTGTGAGCGAGTCTGACGCCGCTTTCAAATCGTTCCAGGCTTGAGAAAGAGGAGCGTCGAGCGCTCGCAAGTCTTGTTCATCATGTTCGATCGAGGCCAGGTCGCGCTCGACCTGATCACGACGCTCAGCCAGGTCGTTTGGGCTGCAACGAAACCGGGAGGCCAGGCGTCTGTAGAGCGCCAGTCTGGTTTCGACGGCTTCGAGCCGGTCGGGGTCTTCTTCGCGGTCGCGGCCAAGATTGCGTAAGGTATAGGCGATGTCGCGGACTTCGTCGGCCAGGCGTTCCAGGCTGGAAACAGCGTCGGCAAGGTCCGGGACCGCGCTGCTCAAGGGGGCGAGTAAGCGAGCGACCTGCTGGAGCAATTCTTGCGCGGAATGATCGGCTTCATAAAGACGTTGATAGCCTTCGGTCGTCGCGGCCTGGATCTGCTCAACATTGGCCAGGCGTTGGGCTTCGCCGCCCAGATTGTCGTACTCGCCGGGTTGCGGGTCGGCGGCGGCCAAGTCGTCGCGTTCGAAGGTCAAAAGGGCCCGTTCGCGATCGCGGCGCTCAGCAGCGAGCAGTAGGTCGAGCCGCCGTCTCCGGTGAGCGTCGTGGGTCGCTCGCCGCTGTCGGTAGGTGGTCAAGAGCGGTTCCAGTCCACCATAGGCGTCGAGCAGGCTGCGCTGCCGATCGGGCTCGAGCAAGCCACGCCCTTCATGCTGGCCGTGAACGTCGATCAACCGTTGACCAAGCGCGCGGAGTGTGCCAACGGTCACGGGCAAACCATTCACATGCGAATGACTGCGACCGGAGGCCGAGACCCGTCGGGTCAGGATCAACGAGTCGTCATCAATCGGCCCGCCGAGGATTGTCTCGACGTCGGCCCGCAAGAGCGAATCCGCCAGATCGAACACAGCGGCGGCCCGAGCCTCGTCGCAGCCAGCACGGACCAGAGCGGCCGTGGCCTTGCCGCCAAGAACCAGACCCAGGGCGGTGAGCAAGAGGCTTTTGCCCGCGCCAGTCTCGCCGGTCCAGGCGGAGTAGCCGCTTTGGATCTCGACGCGGGCGTCCTCGATTAACGCCAGGTTCTGCACCGACAGCTCGCGAAGCACGCGCGGACCTCCGGCCAAACCGGCCGCCAATCAAACGGATTCAGCGGCGAGATCAATGAGCGACGCGGCCCGTCTCAGCGCCCGCGCCCCTCAAGAAGGTGTTAACGGAATCGATACCAAATTGCAATCAAAAAATTTGCCAAGTTGACAAATTCTTGGGATCATGAGGCGAGAAATCAACCAAATCCGTCGTGCACCATCCGATCAATGACGGGCAAAGAGTGAGCAAAGGATAATGTCGGCATCCCTTCCGGTCGAGGCTATTTCGGTTCCGGGGTCCGGATCTTCAAGTTCCGAGCGTGAAAGGCGATCGCCGCGGGAATATGGGCGTCCCAGTAAGCCCAGTTATGCTCTCCCGGAAATTCTTCATATTCATGAGGGACATGCATCGATTCCAGGTAATTATGGAAATCTCGATTCTGATCGATCAAGAAGTCCTTTTCGCCGCAATCGATCCGCATGGCGGGTAGGCGGCCGTGATCGAGAGTCTCGATCAGGGCGTACGGATCTTCGGGCCCTCCGGCGGGGTCGTCGCCGAAGATCCTGGCGTACTCCGGACTGGCCGCCCGACCGCGCTCAGGATTGCGAAGAAATCCAAAGGCTCCGGAATGGGAATGAACGCTTGCGAAAAGATCAGGATGCTTCAAGCTGTTCTTGATCGCGCCATAGCCGCCCATCGACAGTCCGCCGATGGCCCGGCCCGATCGCTCCGCCTTCACCGGAAAAGTGCGGTCGATCAGGCCGACAACGTCCTTGATCAGATCGTCTTCATACGTATACCCGTCCTTGGCGTTGGTGTACCACCCTCGGCCGCCGTCGGGCATGACGACGACCAAGGGGAGCCCATTGACGTAGCGTTCGATGCTCGTCCGGCGCATCCAGACGCTCTGATCGTCGGACAGGCCGTGCAGCAGGTACAAGGTCGCCCAAGGGCGAGGGATGTTGGGATGGTCAGGAAAGACGACGTTCAGGGTCGAAGCTTTCTGGAGTGATCGGCTGTGGTAGTTGACCGTGGCGAAGGCCATGTCAGCTCCTTTGAATAAAGCAAAGCCAAGCATTCCACAACGGATTCAAGGACGGACGGCGTTGGCAATCGGCTCGGCGGCCTTGGGAAACTCCGAGCGATAGTCTTCACCCAAAAGCGCGGCGGCCGTCGCGGCAATTTGCGACTGGGTTACCTCGGAGACGTTTTTCCGTTCGCCCAGGGGCGGAGTCCAGGGGCCAAGCACGCCGATCCAGATATGTTCGGCTCCTTTGACATCCGCGCCATGATTTTTCCAACCCTGAGGGGCGTCGCCTCGCCCGTGGTCGGTCGTGATCAAGAGGCTGGTCTGGCCTCGGTATTCAGGGATCGACTGCAAGGTTTCCCAGAGCTGCTTCAGATCGGCGTCGAACTGATGCACGGCGTCGAGGACCAGATCATAGCGGCCGTGGTGGGCGTGCTCGTCGGTGTCGCCGTACATAATGTAGAGGACCTTGGGCTTGCTCTGCCGCAGGTAGTCGAGCGCCAGGGGGAAGGTTACTTCGTCGTCCCGGCAGTCTGGCCAGCGAAAGGAACCCTTGCCGACCTTACGGTTGTGCTCGATCTGAACCGCGCTCAGGTCGTCGCCAGGCATGGCTTCCCAGCCGCCGTTGAGGAACAGGCCGCTCCGCTCGCGATTGAGAATGAACGGGCCGGCGTCCCAGCTACTGAACGCGGCGACCTTGCCCTTGTACGCTGGCTTGCGATTCAACCATTCGAGGACGTTCACATTGGGATTGGGACGCAGGTCGTTGCTGTCGATGCGCGGGTCCGCAGCGCCCGTGAGAAGTTCATTATAGCCTGGATACGAGAAGTTCTTGCCGTTCGTAACCTTCGCCTGGCTGCCTTGATCCGTGTTGCCGTACAACTGCCCTTGCTTGGCCAGAACGGTCCAGAGGAAGGGCATCAGGGCCTCGCGGCGGCCTTGGGCGTCGTCTCGCCAGAACTGGCGACGCAAACCTTCGACGTCGGCGACGCCCCCATCCTTCTTGTTCAAGAGCGCCTCGTCGGCCCCTCGGAAGACTTCTTGCCAGCGCAGGCCGTCAGCCGTGACCAGCACGAGCTTACGCTCGGTCTCCCCGGGGCGACTCTCATCAGCCTGAGTGAGACCAGGAACCAAGGCGAGCAACGAGAGCCAGAAGATCCGACACGTGATCGATCTCATGGGGGCGTCCTCTTCGAAGCGATAATCGATTGTCAGTCAAATCAAAACACGCCTACTTGATCTTGGCGCCGGGGACGCAATCCGGGTCGTCCGGGGCCAAGAGGACTACCTTCTCGCCCGAACTTGCGGCCAGGAGCATGCCGTTTGAGGCTTCGCCACGAATCAAGGCAGGCGCGAGGTTGTTGACAACCACGATCTGCTTGCCGACAAGTTGCTCGGGCGTGTAGTGCTGGCGGATTCCGGCCACGATCTGCTTCTGAGCGTCGCCCACGTCGATCTGGAGCAGCAAGAGCTTGTCGGCGTTAGGATGCGGCCGAGCCTCCAGGATCTTGGCGACCCTCAGTTCCAGCTTGGCAAAATCATCGTATGTGATCGGCTCGGCCATCAGGATGCCTCAACCAAAGGACTTCGGGTCACAACCAATCGTCCGGCATCCTAGTCGCGCCCGACCCCTTTGTCAAGCGGTACTCTGGACGATTGTCCACCCGAATCACGCTGCGCCGAAGAGAGCCAGGGGGCGGACCTCAAGTCCTGGAAGCAGAGGGGTCTGGTAGACGGAGTCCAGAGGGACCACGTATTCATCCCAGACGTCGCCCGCCCGACGGAGCACCAATAGTTCCTGTTTGGCGGGATCGAGGATCCAGTATTCACGAACGCCGATCTGTAAATACTCCTCGCGCTTCTCAATGTAATCGCGGCGTTCGCCGCCTTTGCTGACGATTTCGATCACGAGGTCGGGAACCCAGCGGGTCCAGGGTTGCTTACCAGTCGGCGGCGGTGTGAGGTAAACCGCGTAATCGGGGTGCCGATCGGAATTCATGCCGGGCACGCGAATGCGACAGCCGCTCCCGGACGATTGATAATGAATGATCTCGGGGTGATGCTCTTCATATTGGAGGAAGAGGAAGCTGACTCGATTGACGATCCGACCGTGGGAAATGCCGGGGACCTCAGTCACGTCGATGACTCCCCGGGCCAGTTCATAGAGCCAGCCGTCCTCGAACTCGGCGCTGAGGAAGGCGGAGAAGCTCAAAGGCTGGCCGTGGTCGGCTGGGCCGATGCGGCGGGTGATCGTGGCCATCAAGCGTCGAGCTCCCCCCTTTAGTCGTCGAGGCGTTTGACGTTGCCGAGGCTCTTTTTGAAGTTTACCGCGGTCGCGACGGAATCGCCAGCCGGTACAGGCTGCCAATCACGGACCAGGCCATGATGAACGGCGTGGTCGGATGTCTCAGGATCGTCGGCAGGTTGCGCTCGAACACGAAATGGCCGGTGAACATCACGGCATAACCGAGTAGCACCAGGGCGAACGACCAGAGCGGGCGGAACGGCGCGATCACGACCGCAAGAGCGATGATCGGCCAGCCAACGCCCACATGCAAGACATGGTTGACCGGGTGCGTGTGGTCGGCGCGATACTTGGCGACGAGACGCGCGAACTTCGAAGGGGCAGGCATGCTGGTCATCGCGGGAGTCCTTTCCGGCTTTGGGAACAGGTAAACAAAGGATCGTTCGGGAATCTTGAAAGGGCCTTACGGACCGGCGACCTTGGGCGT
>JBDTIR010000541.1:0-3644 GCA_039936275.1 Isosphaeraceae bacterium
CACTTCGGGGGCTCGGTCTCTTCCCTTTTTTGTTTCGCAAGGACGGGCCGCACTATGTCTCTCACCTGTCGCATCGGCCTTTTGTGCGTGTTGATCGGGGTTCCAGCGGCGACCGTCGCCGCTCAAGAGACTTCGGTCGATGAAGGACGTGAACAGCAGGTGATGGAACGGTTCTTGACCTTGCTGGAAAAGAACCCGAAGCGAGGCACGGCGCTCGACCGGGTTTACGGCTACCACGTCGAACGCGGCACTCTGGACGGTTTGCTCAAGTCCTATGAAGACCGCCTCGCCAAAGACCCGGGCGACGGCGCCGCCTGGATGGTCCTGGGTCTCTTGCAAGGGCAAAGCGGGCGCGACGCGGCGGCCGTGGCCACCTTGCGGAAGGCGGAACAGGTCCGAGGTGACGACCCCTTGGCGTCGTATTATCTGGGGCAAGCCCTGATTTTGATTGGTCAGATCGACGCCGCGGCCGAGGCCTTCGAACGGGCGATCACGCGCAAACCGCCGAGGGCCGACCTCCTCGAAATCTTCCAGGCGCTCGGCCGGGTTTATCAGAGAGCACATCAACCCGACAAGGCGCTCGCGGTCTGGGACCGCCTCGAAGCGCGATTTCCCGACGATCTTCGGGTCCAGGAGCAGATCGCCGAGACCCTCGCCGAAGAATCCGAGCCGGCCAGGGCGCTTCCTCGATACGAAAGCCTGGCCAAAAAGACGACCGACCCGTATCGCAAGGTCCAGTTCTCGATCGAAGCGGCCGAACTCAAGCTCAAAGTTGGCCAGCGAGACAAGGGGTTGGCCGACTTTGAACGTCTGCTTGACGGGCTCAACCCCGAGAGCTGGCTCTATCGAGACGTTCGCAAGCGGATCGAGGATAGCTTCCTCAAGAACGACGATCAGGCCGCCCTGGCCGCCTATTATGAAGAATGGCTCAAAAAATCAAAAGAAGACGTCGATGCGATGGCTCGATTGAGCCGGACCCTGGCAACCTTGGGACGATCGGCCGAGGCGCGGACCTGGCTCGACAAGGCCGTGAAACTGGCCCCTTCGCGCAAGGAATTGCGTCTGGCCCTGATCGAGCAACTTGTTCAAGGGCGGAAATTCAGCGAGGCCGCGAGTCAGTACGAGGCATTGGCGAAGACCGAGCCGAACAACCCGGACGTGCTCCGCGAGTGGGGCCGCTTGATCTTGCGAGACCCGTCGATTCCCGAACCCGGGCGCAAGCAAAGCGCCGCCAAGGTCTGGCGAACGCTCCTGGACGCTCGCCCCAACGACGCCGCGACCGCCGTCCAGGTCGCCGACCTGTTCCGTCAGGCCAACATGACCGTTGAGGCGATCGCACTCTACAAGGAGGCGGTCGAGCTGGCCCCCGGTTCGATCCAGTATCATGAATATCTTGGTGAGTATTATCACGAATTGAAGCGTCCCGACGACGCCCGGGCGGCTTGGGCAGGGATCGCCTCCGGGAAAAACCGCAACGCCAAGAACCTGGGCAGGCTGTCCGAAGTGCTCGCCGGTTTTGGCGACAAAGCCGTGGCCTTGAAACCGATCACCGAAGCTTGCGCCCTGGACCCGGACTCGTTTGACCTCCAGTTCAAGCGGGCCGACCTGCTCTTTCAACTCGATCGCTTCGACGATG
This sequence comes from Isosphaeraceae bacterium, assembly GCA_039936275.1. Taxonomy (GTDB): domain Bacteria; phylum Planctomycetota; class Planctomycetia; order Isosphaerales; family Isosphaeraceae; genus JBDTIR01. The sequence goes on from JBDTIR010000541.1 coordinate 1,637, forward strand.
CGTTGGCGCAGCTTGCCAACGCGGTCAAGATCGTCGACGAACCCGAGCAACGTGAGGCCGCGCTCGACCTGGAAATCAAGGTCAACCAGGCGAATCAGACCCTTTCAGCCCGCGCCGACGCACTTCAGAAGAAACTCGACGCCGATTCGAACGCGACCGCCGAAGCTTGGCGGACCCTGGCCCGCTATCGAGAAGCCGAGCCGAAGCCGACCGAAGCGCTCGCGGCCATCAACAAGGCCATTGATCTTGATTCCAAGGCCCCTGAAAACTGGATTGTTGCCGCTCATTTGCACGAATCTGGCGGCAACCTGGGCGCGGCGGCTGATGCGTTCCGGACTTTGGCCAGGCTCGACCGGCGGACCTTGACCCAGAGTTTGACCGAAGTCGCCAGGCTTGAGGTCCGGCTCGGCCGTCGCGACGAAGCCTTGAAGGCCGGGCGCGACCTCTTGGCCGCCGCACCGGGCAATCCCGAGAATTACCAGTTTTTCGCCGACCTCTGCATGCAGCTTGGCCGTCCTGACGAGGGGCTCGATGCGCTCAGGAGGGCCGTCAGGGTCAATGGTTCGGACGTCAAGGCCGTCACTGCTCTGGCGGACGCCCTGGCGAAGGAGTTTCGCACCGAGGAGGCGATTGAGCTATTCTGGAGGGCCTTTGACAAGGCTGATGACCTGGACGGGAAGCTCGCCGCCGTGGCTCGTCTGGCCGAGTTATACCTTCAGCGCAACCAGTTTGACCGCCTGGTTGCCCGGCTCGAACGCGAGCGCCGGGACGCCGGAAACACGCCTCGCGAAGCGACCATTTGCCTGGCGAAGGCGTATCAAGCATCGGGCGACCTGGCTTCGGCTCGGCAAGAACTGGAACGGCTCTTGACCAGCCAGACCCGCGACACCCAGTTGCTTGAGGAACTCGCGAATCTCGCGGAGACCGAAGGAGACCTCGCGACCGCCGCCAGGTATCAGAAACAGCGGGTCGCGATTTCCCCGAGCGAGGAAAGCTCGGCCAAGCTGGCGGAACTTTACGGCCGCACCGGGGAAATGACCGAGGCTGAAGCCATCTGGACCAGGCTCACCGCCGAGAACCACGACCCCCACCGCGCCCTTCAGGTGATCGACCAGTGGCTCGCTCACGACGAGCCCGACAAGGCCCTGCCCCTGACCGAAACCTTGCTGCGCGCCCGGCCCGACGACTGGGACGCCCTCTACCGCGAAGGCGTGGCCCTGGCCAAGCTCCAACGTCCCGAGGACGCAACCCGCCGGTTCCGACAGCTTCTTGATCTCAAGATCAATGACGATAAAGAAAGCGCTCTGGCGAAAGCGCGTAAGAAATCAAATTCCGGCCGACCGGCGGGCACGTCTTCTTCGTTGGCACGTAGTCAAGTGCTCATTCGATCGCCGCTTGAGCAGCGGATCAATTCGGCGTACCAGATTCGCATGGTGACGGGCCTGGAGGACCGTCCGGGCTACTCTTCGACGTCACAAGTGAACTGGTCCCCGGCCGACTTCGGACAGGCTCGCGTGGCTGCCCTGGCCTGGCTCAACGTCTTCGCCCGCAAGGACAAGACCGAAGATGCGTTCTTGGACGCCGCGCGCAAGGCTTCGGAAACCGGCGGCGACCGGGCGCGTCGCGACTGGTTCTTTCTGCAATTCGTCCGGCAAGACGAACGAGAAACCTACGAAGCAGCCAGGGCTCTGGCCCTCGCCAACCCGGCTGACCCGTCGGCGCAGTGGATCTACCTGATAAATCTTTCCGGACGCAATGCACCTCCGAGCGGGACCACGGTCGTGACGGCCGTTGTGACTTCGCCAACGAATCCCAAGGACGACACGCCCCCGTTGTCCGAGGTCGAAATCGGTCACGTTCTTACCGCCTTCCGCACCCTTCAAGGCCAACGTCCCGAGCTGGCGATCATGGTACTTGACTACGTGCTGGCCGAGCTGAAACGGGCCGGACGCAAGGAAGAGGAAACCGGGCTTTATCGCGAAGTGATCAATGCGGCGAACGACCCGAA
>JBDTIR010000542.1:0-5692 GCA_039936275.1 Isosphaeraceae bacterium
ACAGTAAATGGGCTTGAGCCAATCGACCCTTTGGGATCAGGGCTCAGCGCTCATTGCCGACCGAACTGACGCGGCGGATGATGTCGCCGTCCTTGAGGTAGACGACGGCCTCGGCGATATTGGTGGCATGGTCGGCGACCCGTTCGAGGTTACGCGCGGTGTTGATCAAGCGGAGCCAGGTATCGACCTGTTCAGGGTCACGCCGGATCGCATTTTTGAGTTCCTTAGTGAGCTTGCGGCGGCGGCGGTCAATGCCTCGATCGGACTCGATGACGACGCGAGCGAGGTCGGCGTCCCCTTTGGTCAGGGCGTCGAGGCAGTCGCGGACCTGGGCCAGGGCTTCCAGGGCCAGGGTCTCCATTGACTCAGGGATCGGGACCGGCGTGGGCTCGGTGGCGAACTTGCGGGCCCGGTTGGCGATGTGCTCGGCCAGGTCGGACATGCGTTCGAGGTTGGTGTTGATCTTGAGCACGGCGGCGACCCGGCGCAGGTCCGATGCGACCGGCTGATGCAAGGCCAGAACCCGTAAACAAAGCTGCTCGATCTGGATTTCCCAGGCATTGACCTGGGATTCTTCGCCAGCGACCTCGGCCGCAAGGTCGGCTCGGCCGTCGCAGAGGGCTCGGACGCTCGTATTGAGCGCGACCTCAACAACGGCGGCCATCTTGAGGATCTCGCCCCAGAGTCCTTCCATGTCCCTGAGAAAATGTCGGCCAAGAGTGACGCGCGTCGCGTCCCAATCGGCCCCCGCTCCACTCTCCGTCGCCATTGAGATCACCTCCCCTTCTCCGTCGTTTGCCTCGCTCTCGCGATGTTGATGGCAGGCGTTGGTTCGGCATCCGTTCAGAGTCTTGGGTCCGCGCGGAAGTTCCGATTGATCATTGAGCCTAGGATAAATCCCGCCGCTGAACAAGCGCAAGGTCCACGAACCGGGTCCTTTTCGTGGTTTTGTCCAAAAGGATCGGGACGTCGGCCGGTCCACGACGAACGCCCCCAAAGGGGAAATCCCTTTGGGGGCGTTCAGGTCGTTCTATTGGTTGTCTCGCGGCCTGGTTTAATAGTTTCGACCGCGCAACGGTGGGCCGACGCCGGTGGTCGGAATGTAGAAGGTGTCGGGCGGAATGCGGTCGCCAGGGCGGTAGTATCCCAGGTCCCATTCAGCCTCCCAAGGGGGGTCGACGACCAGATGGTAGGGCAAAAGCGCGATCTGGGTCGCGAACTTGCCAATGGAATACCAGGGCTGAAGGAATTGATTCCGCTGTTGGGACTGCTTCGGATCGTCGAGCGGGTATGAGAGGAAGCGGCCGAAGGGGCCCGCAGCCTGCTCAAGGCTTTGACCATAGCGTTCCAGGGCGGCGTCCTGGAAGTAGAGCGGGCCGTGCCCGGTGGCGGCGGCGGCCCAGTATTTGCGCTGGGGGTCCCATTGGCGCTTGGGCAGGGGTTCGAACTCCTCGGGGACCGGGATGGCGCGCAACGGCCTGGCCTCGGTCGGGCTCGGGGCCCTGGGAAGCTCAAGCTGGCTGCCGGCCATGTCATTCGTGCCGCTGAGCGGCGCGTTGGCCCCGGAGCGTTGCTGGATGCGACGCGAGGCGTCTTGTTCCAGGCGTTGAGCGACTTCTTCGACCTCACGCTGCAACTCACTGCTTAGCAATGAATTGTGAATGATGGAATCGGTTCCCGACCTGGCCGAGACGGTTCGGGGAGTGGGTTCGGGAGGCAACGGGGGCAGGTCGCCGACCTCATCGACCGTTGCCGTTTCCGCCGGCCGCTCCAGGTCCGCCGGCCTTGCCGCGATCTTCGCGGGCTCCTCGATCGGAACGATTGGATCAACGGCCGCCGCAGCCTGTGCTGGTTCGGCAACCGGTTCCGGTTCGGCAACGAGAGGCTCCGACTCGATCACCGGAGGCAACTCGGGAGGCGTCGTGACCCCTTCGGTCGTCGTTGCAGGCAGTTCAGTCGGCGTGGCCAGTTCGGCTGGTGCAGGTAGTTCGGCCGGCATGGCCAGTTCATTCGTCGGCGTGGCCAGTTCGGCAGGCGCGGTCAGTTCATTCGTCGGCGCGGGCCGTTCGGCCGGCGTGGGCAATTCAGGCGACGGCGTGAGGGGTGGCAATTCGGGTGGCTCGGGCAGATCGCTCACGGGGGGCAGCGGTGCGAGTTCGGGTTCGTCGCGAGCTTCGATCACGGGGAGGACGTCATCCAATGGCTCGGGGGGAGCGGAGATAATGGTCACGTCGCCGGACTGTGCCGGCATGGGAGAAGGCTCGCCCGGCGCAGACATTGCCAGAGATTGATCCGCGATCGGCGCGGGTTCGGGTCGAGGTTCAGGCGAAATAGACTGGGGCGTTTGTTGAAGCCCGGGGATTGAGACTGATTGATTTTGGTGGACGATCTCTTGATCCCGAGGGTTCGCCGATCGACCGGGGTTGGCGGCCGGTTCAGGCCTGACCGCCGCGCCACCGCCAACGAGTTGAACCGGATCGTCCGCCGGCAGTAGTTCGATGGTGGCCGACGGCGGGGCCAGGGCGATTGTTCCCGGGCGACTTCTGGCCGGGACCTCGGCTCGCGCGGAACCAGGGGCCCCTTCGACGGCGCGCATGCCTTGCAAGGCGCGTTGAAGGGCCTGGTTCAAGGTCTTTCGCTCGGCGTCGTCGAGTTCCGACTGGCGCGATTCGGCCTCGCGGAGATAGACCAGGGCTCGGTCGTATTCCTGGTATTTATCGAGGTAGTCCAGTCCGTTACGGAGCAGGAAACGTACCCCTCGCGTCGAGTCGATGGTCGGGGTGGCTCCGGTCGGCGAGGCCGACTGCCCGCGCAGTTGCCGGGCGCCGAGGAGTGTGGCCGACAGGGCGGTCATCATGACCGCCGCGATCAAGGCCGTTCTGGGGCGACGCACGTCACGCCTCCTTGCTGCTTATGACGTTTCGATCCGATCCGTCCAAAACGCGCCGTCAACGACGGGCAACGGACAGTCAACAGGGCGACCTTCCCGACAGGAACTTTTGATGGATTTGTGCTGATTCAGATCAGACGGAACCCCGCCCGGTTTCGGTCTCGCCGGTGTAACTGGAATAGTTCGGGGCTTCCTGGGTGATGACAATATCGTGGGGGTGGCCTTCGAGGACCGAAGCGCCGGTGATCTGAATGAATCGACTCTTGGTACGAAGATCGTCAATCGTCTGGGTGCCGCAATAGCCCATGCCGGCCCGCAGGCCGCCGACGAGCTGAAAGACGAAGTCGCCCAGGGGGCCTTTATACGGAACGCGGCCCTCGACCCCTTCGGGAACGAGCTTCTGAGGGTCGGACGCCTTGCTCTCAGGGCCTCGGGTCGTGGTGTCTTGCCGGTAGCGTTCGTGCGACCCCTTGGCCATGGCGCTCAGCGAGCCCATTCCTCGGTAGTTCTTGAAACTTCGCCCTCGGAAGATGATCATTTCGCCAGGGCTCTCGACCAGGCCGGCGAAGAGGCCGCCAATCATCACGCAATGAGCGCCCGCGGCGATCGCCTTGGTGATGTCGCCCGAGTAGCGGATGCCGCCGTCGGCGATGATCGGCACGCGGCCGGCGGCGGCCTTGGCGCACTGATACACGGCGGTGATCTGGGGCACGCCCACGCCCGAGACGACCCGCGTGGTGCAGATTGAACCGGGACCGATGCCCACCTTGACCGCGTCGGCCCCGGCGTCGATCAAGGCGCGGGTGCCCTCGGCCGTCGCCACGTTGCCGGCGATGACCTCAATGTCGAAGTCCTGCTTGATCTTCCGCACGGTCTCGATCACGTTCTTGCTATGTCCATGAGCCGAATCGACGATCAGGACGTCAACGTCCGCCTCCAGCAAGGCCCCGATTCGCTCGTAATCGAACACGCCGACCGCTGCGCCGACACGCAAACGACCACGAGCATCCTTGCAAGCATTCGGGAACCGATGGAGCTTGTCGATGTCCTTGATAGTAATGAGCCCTTTCAGTCGGTACTCATCGTCAACCAGCAGAAGTTTCTCAACCTTATTTTTCGTCAAAATCCGATCCGCCTCTTCCAGGCTCGTGTTGGCCGGGGCGGTGACCAGGTTCTCCCTGGTCATAACCTCTTCAATCCGCAGGTCGTTGGACTCCAGGAACCGGAGGTCGCGGCGGGTGAGAATTCCTTTGAGGATGCCGCCGACGGTGATCGGCACGCCCGAGATGTTATGCCCGCGCATCAGTTCGCGGGCCTCCTCCACGTTGGCGTCGGGCGGCAAGGTCACCGGATCGACGATGATCCCGTTCTCAGACCGCTTGACCTTGTCAACCTCGCGGGCCTGCTCGTCAATCGTCATGTTCTTGTGGATCACGCCCAGGCCTCCCTCCTGAGCCAGGGCGATGGCCAATTCCGCCTCGGTGACGGTGTCCATCGGCGCGGAGAGGATCGGGATGTCCAGGGGGATCTTGGCGGTCAGTTGCGTCCGGACGCTGACCTGCTTGGGCAGCAGGTCCGAGTATCCAGGTTCGAGCAGGACGTCGTCGAAGGTGATGCCCTGATAGGCGATACGGTCTTGCATGGGGAAAAGCCTCCGAGCCCAACGCCGGTCAAGACGGGAGCGTTGGTCGTTCCTGGGGTGCCTTTCCCGGTCCATTAAACCCGAGCCGGCCCCCACCGACAAGGTCAACCAGAACGGTTGTCTCGAAGGCTGCCCCTCTCGATTTTGGGATTTGACCGACGCAACGCACGCAGAACACCTCCGTAACGCCCAGGGAACGTACAACCACGCCTCATGAACGCTCCGTGAACGCCCTTCGTGGTTGTCCGTAACTAGTTTAGTAAAAACAAGTTACACCAGAACCTCTGGGTTTTTTCAGTCAATCGAGCAATTTGTGACCCAACGAGCAATCGCAGTCAATGGTTGATTGCATGGCATCGCGATGGTTGGTGGATGGGCCGCGCGGTCAGGTGGATGCGATTGCGTTCAGGTTCCATGCGGATTGTCAAAGAGCGAAGAGGGCGGGGATGGGCTTTCTAGAAACCATCGACGCGCCGGGTTCGAATTATCAGCGAGGGTTGGACGATTTCGCGAACCGGAGGCGTCGGGGTGAGCCTCTGGATTTCGACGAGAGCGAAATTGGCGGGGGGTTGTCAGAACTCGACTCGACGTCCGGCTGATTTCCGTTGGCACCGCCTGCGCGAACGAAGCACACGGGAGAATGTTCCGGTCCCGTACTCCAACCGGGAGAGGGGAACCGAAAACCAAGAGTGAATTTAATTATGCTTATTTTAATTTGTAATGATGCATGAAGCGGATCGTACACAATTCATCAGAGAGTTGACGCCAACGGTCCATTCCTTCACAATGCTCAAGCGACCAATCCCGAGTGAATGCAGGACGGTCATTTTTTCTTTGCTCGCCTTTTCAAACGAGGCGCCGATGAGCATTGCATTTCAGTGTAACCAGTGTGGCAAGCACTATGCGGCGGGCGATCACCTGGCCGGTAAGGCGTTGAAGTGCAAAGGGTGTGGCGAGGTGGTGCGCATTCCCGGCGAGGCCGCGCCCGGGACGTCCGCGTCCGTGCCGCCCGCCAGAAAGGCGGCCCGGGCTCAGCCCGATCCGCCGCCCGATCTGGACCTCTACGGCCTGGCCGAGGAGCCAACGCCCTGGAAGGACGGCCAGTCCGACGCCAACGGCGCGGACGAGGAATTCGCGCCGAGCTTGCCCAGGGCAGGGGC
>JBDTIR010000543.1:0-2734 GCA_039936275.1 Isosphaeraceae bacterium
CTATGTGGGGTGCGTCGCCGAGGCCGCCTTGCTGGCGGCGAGCGATCCGGGGTCGGTCGGCGAGGCGTACAATATCACCGATCAAGGACCGATCACCCAGCGCGACTATCTCAACCTCTGGGCCGAAGCCTGCGGAGCACAACCGATCAAAGCGAAACGGAGCTATCCGGTCGTCTTCGCCGTGGCCTCTCTGGTCGAGGCGTACGCCAGACTCCGCCGCCAGCCCAAACCACCGTTCATCACTCGATATGCCACCTGGCTGATGGGCCGAGACCTCGCCTACAGCTCCGCGAAGGCCAAGGGACAGCTCGGATGGTCGCCGACCCTGAGCTACCGTGAAAGCATTGAGCGAACCGTGCATTGGTATCTCGGCCAAGGGGCGACTCCGACGACCCCCGGCACGCTAAAGGCGGGACAATCGATCTATTCTTCGTGATCGTCGAGAATTCCCAGTTGCGCGGTCTTGCCCCCTCAACCGTCTTTCTTGAAGATGGAGAGTGACGTGGGACCGATCCTCCGCGACCCAACCGACGTAGTTGATGAAGGCGGACGCCGGTCGCGGGACCAGTGCGTCCTTTGGTTCGGAGACGCACCTTTTTTGGCCTCGCAACGATGAAGGGACCTCGCATGAGACGATTGATCACACTGAGCGGGGCCGCGGCCTTGCTTTTGGCCTTCGGGCCTTTGGGCGTTCGCGGAGCCGATGAACCCAAAGCAACTTCGGAACCAAAGGCCGCGCCCGACGCCCCGGACAACCTGGATATTCAGTCGATCCTGAGCCAGGCACGGTCGGGAACCAGCACCACGACGAGCTCTGGCTCCGAGAAGAAATACAAGGACTTCGCCGAGGTCACGCGCGGGGCTGAGAAGATTGACGGCATGTTCACCTTGCACCGCAAGGATGATCATCTTTACGCGGAGATCAAGCCGCAACAGTTCGATCAGCCCTTGCTGATGCCGATCACCATCGCCAAAGGTCTGGCGCAGGTTGGCATTCCGGTGGGGGAGAGCGACATGGTTTTGGTCTTCCGTAAGGTTGGCGACCGGGTGCAACTGGTCCGTCGTAACATCCGGTTCAAGGCGCCTGCCGGAACCCCCTTGGACAAGTCGGTCAAGCAAAACTATGCGGATTCGGTCTTGCTCGCCTTGCCGATTGTAAGCGTCAACCCAGCCGGGGGGATGAGCACGCTTGTTGATCTCTCGGAGATCTTCCTGACCAACTTCGCTGAATTGCCGTTCGGCTCGATGGACCGTTCGCGGAGCAACTGGCACCGGGTCAAAGGGTTCCCCAACAACCTGGAACTGGAGGTTGAGACGACCTTCAGCGGGGGCCGCTCCGGGTTGCGAGGCGGCGACGGCGTGCCGGATTCGAGGGGGATCACCCTGGTCGTCCACTACAGCCTGATGAAGGCCCCCGACATGGGCTACAAGGTTCGCCCGGCTGATGACCGGGTCGGCCACTTCCTGGATACCCAGAAGGATTTCGGTCTGTCCAGCCCCGACTCGAACTACGTCCGCCACATTAACCGCTGGCGTCTGGAGAAGGCGGACCCCAAGGCCAAGCTCTCGCCGCCCAAGAAGCAGATTGTCTGGTGGATCGAAGACACGGTGCCGATCGAGTACCGCCCCTATGTGGAAGCCGGCATCCTGGAATGGAATAAGGCGTTTGAGGCCGTCGGCATCCGGAGCGCTCTGGCGGTTCGCTGGCAGGACGGCCGCGACGACTTTGACCCCGAAGACGCGAACTACTGCACCTTCCGCTGGGTCACCAGCGACGCCGGTTTTGCCCGGTCTTGCTTCCGCACCAATCCGATGACCGGCGAGATTATTGACGGCGACGTGGTCTTTGACGCCAGCTTCATTCGCCACTGGAAGCAGGAATACGCCCTCTTGGTTGGCTCCAAGGGGCAAGGTCAAGGGGTCGAGCCGTTGGCCATTGGTGAAGTCATCAGCCCGATCATGGCGGCCAAATATCAGTACGGCCAGCTTCTTGCCGGCACGCCCAGAGGCATCCACGCCCAGGCCGACGACCCCCAGCGGGAGCTGATTCCGGCCGACTGGGGCCCTTTGCAATACAAGCTGAGCAAGGAACTGGCGCGGGGCGAGTCTCGCTTCTGCGGCCTGCACTCCGGCCTGAGCGATGATTTCGGCATCGCCGCCCTGGCTCTGGCCGACGCCAAGAAAGCCGACGTCGGCGACGAACTGCCCGAAGACTTCATCGGCCAGGCGCTCAAGTCGGTCGTCATGCACGAGGTCGGCCACTCGCTCGGCCTGCGGCATAACTTCAAGGCCAGCACCATGCTTTCGGCCGATCAATTGAATGATACGGCGATCACCCACAAGAAAGGGCTCGTCGGCAGTGTGATGGACTACGCCCCGGTCAACATCGCCCCCAAGGGGAAGACCCAAGGCGACTATTACACCACGACCCTCGGCCCCTATGACTACTGGGCGATCGAGTACGCCTACAAGGCGATCGACGGGTCTGAAGAATCCGAGTTGAAGAAGATCGCCTCACGCGCTCCCGAGGCCGATCTGACTTACGCCACGGATGAGGACATGTCCCAGAACAAGGACCCCCAGGTCAACACCTGGGACCTTGGCAGCGACCCTTGCCAGTTCGCCAAGGAACGAATCAGTCTGGCCGCCCGCCTCTTGAAAGACCTGGACGATAAGGTCGTCAAGGACGGCGAATCGTGGGCCCGCAACCGACGCGCCTTCAGCACCTTGATGA
>JBDTIR010000544.1:0-16603 GCA_039936275.1 Isosphaeraceae bacterium
TCTTCGTGCGCCGCCACGTTTTTGATTCAATCGGCGGCTTCCCCGAAGTCCCGCTTATGGACGACGTCTTCCTCGCGCTTCGACTTCGCCAGGTCGGCCGGTTGGCCTTGCTGCCTCCGTTGATTCACGTCTCGCCGCGTCGCTGGCTCGCCCGAGGTCTGACCCGGCAAACCCTCCAGAACTGGTGGCTGACCGCCGCCGCCGCCTCGGGCGTCCCCTTGCCAACCCTGGCCCGATTTTACTCCGCGATCAGGTAATTTAATCATGTTTCTCAAATCAATTTTCAAACCGTTTAGACCAACCGCCCCGGATACCGCTGTTTGAGCGCCTCACGCAGCGCCTTTAATTTGTCGCGATCAGCCAGGGCCGCTAGGGCGTCAAGGTGGTCGTCGATCGACACGCCGCGCAAGGCCCCGGAACGGTGAACCTCAAGCGCCTGAATCATTGCCTCCGCGCCCCACTTCGGATCATACTTCCCTTGCGCGTTCTTGATCGAATTGATCGCCGAACCGGCCAGGTACAAGACGCCTTCGGTCATCCCGCGTTCTTCCACATCCATCAAGTTCAAGATGATGTTCCCTTGATCCAGGCCCCCTGCCCTCGTGATCATCGTCGGCTTGATCCCCGGCAAATCTCGGCTGAGCGCCGCTTCCGAGGCCAGCCATTCCTGGCCGTAAGGCCGCAAGAACGGCGTGCCGGGTTTCACCGGCGCGGTCTGGCGCAGGTCGATGCCGTCGAGCCGAGCCAGGGTGTCGATCACCTCGCGAGCGATCGCGCGCGTCTTGATGCCGATCCCCGCGTTGTGTCCATAAATCACCGGCGGGTCAGGCAAATGCCTGGTTGCCTCACGCACCAAACGCACCGTGCCGCCGGCGTACGTCTCGCTGAACATCACCCCCGTCGCCCCGGCCTCGATCACCGCGTGGACTGTCTCCAGGATCTCCCCGGGGGTCCCCGTCACATGCGGCGCATACACCAAGCCGCGTCCGCCCCGTTGGTCGTGGACCCGCTCGATCGCCGACAAGGCACGCCTGGTCCGTTCGGCTACGGGAGAATACGCGAGATTAGGATAAAGGTCTTCATCCTCCTTGATGAACATGAGTAACGGACAACCAGCGACGTCCTCAACGATCCGGCCCACGTCGTCCGGCGTGATTCCCGCCGTCGGTTTGAGGATCGTGCCGAAGGCCGGTTCGTCCTTGGCGAACCCGGTCAGGGCGCGCATTCCTTTGGGGCCGTGCGCGGGGCCTGGAAAGGTGCGCAAGACCGCGTCGGGGATCTGGAGCGAGATCAGGCGTGCATCCTGGTTTTCGTAGACGTCAAAGATGATCGCGCCGGCAACCGTGTGCAGTAAGTCGGTGCTGGTCAGGTGCCCGTCGGGCTGGAGCATCATCTTCAAGGGGAAGGCGACGTGCAGCAGGCCGATCCGCCCGGTCGCGTCGAACGGATCGACCCCGGCTTCGGTTGCCGTGCATTCGGCCAGCAACGAGCCGCTGGGCGGGTGCTTGATCCCGCTGGTCGCGTGATAGGCGATTTCCGCGACCGCCTTGCCCAGGGTCTGCGTCCGGAAGGCGAAGAAATAGGTCGCGACAATCGCATCGTCGATCGCAGGCGCGGGGCTCGCCTCCAGGCGCTCCGCGACCGTCCGGCGCAAAAGCACGTCGCGCGCGTCGGCATCGTACCAGAGCGCGTCCATGACCGAGGTTTCTACGTGTTTCATACGTATCTCATTGTCTCTAGATCAAAGTTCCAACCGCGGAGATCATTCCCAGATGCGCATGGTCTTGACCTTGACGACCCTACCGACTTCGGCCCCGTGAACTCAAGAGACGTCTCCGTTCACGACGTTCGCCGGTCCCGGCCCGATCAAGGGCTCAGTCACGTCCACCCGCAACCAGCAGAGCACGCCCAGCCCGTAACTGCCTGCGTAAAGCACGAACGGCGCGGTCAAATGTCCAAGTGTGAACAGGTATCCCGAAACAATCGCCCCCAGGGCCGCCATGAAGCTGCCCAGCATATTCATCGCGCCGCTGAGCGCGCCGGTGTGCTCTTCGCCGATGTCGGCCGCCGCCGCCCAGGCCGGTCCCATGGACAGGTCGTTGCCGAAGAAGGTCAGGCAGAGCAAGACCGCCAGGGCCCAGGTCGGCTCGACCCAGACCGTCGCCAGCAAGGCGATCCCCGCGATCCCCAGGCCCAGGGCGCCCATGATCCGCCGGCCCCACTTGAGGTTCCCGGTTCGTCGCATGATGACGTCTGAAAGCATCCCGCCCAATAGACAGGCCACGATCCCGCATGCGAACGGCAACGACGTCAACCACTTCGTCGCGTCGTCCCCCAAGCCTCGATACTTCATCAAGTATTTGGGCAATAAGGTCAAGAAGAAGTTACCGCTATAACCCAAAAACCCATACATACCGCACAAGGCCCAGACGTTCGCGGACCCGAGCATCTGTTTCCAGGGGATCGGGCCGTGCCCCGCCCCTGTCCGCTCGCCGCGACCACCAATGATCAAGGCCCGCTCGGCCTCGTTCACGCGAGGCATCTCTTCGGGACGGTTGCGAAACCAGGGCCAGAACCAGACGCACCAGACGACCCCGAGCCCGGCCGCGATCGCCAAGGGGGTGCTCCAATTGCCGAACGCACCAATCAAGGCCGTGACAATCAACGGGGCGAGCATGCCTCCGGTTCGGCTCGACGTCCAGATGAACCCTTGCGCCAAGCCTCGCTCGGTCGTCGGCATCCAGTCGGCCATCATCCTTGAGATTCCAGGAAAGGTGCCCGCCTGGAACATGCCGAACAGCCCGCGCAAGACCATCAAGACCACGAACGGCCAGAGGCTCGCCGTCGTCATGAACCGGACCAGAACCATGCACGCTGTCGTCAAGGAACCGCCCAGGGCGACCACCACCAGCACGCTCCGCACTCCCAAGCGGTCGCCGATCAGGCCCCAAGGAATTTCGAAGACCCCGTAGGCGATCATGAACGCCGCCATCAGCCAGCCGACCTGGCTATCGTCCAGCCCCAACGACCCTTCCAGTCTGGTTGACGCCGTCGCGAACCCGACCCGCAGGATGTACGTCACTACCGCCAGGAGGCACGCCGACGCCAAGACCTGATACCGGACCCGAGTCGGCCTCACCGCCTCGACCGCGCCCCGCCCTTCGCCGACCGCCAACCCATCCAGTCGGCCCATGGCCTCAATCCCCCCAAAGGTCTCGCCAGCGCTCCGGCCGACGTCGCGGCCCTTCATCCCGAACTTCCACACAGGACGTTCTGAGTCATACGACGTTGGACGAGCCGCCGCAAGCACCGACTCCGCCAAGAGCCGCCCCTTGTCTCGTTTGTTCCGGAAAAAACCAGATGATCCGAGCCTTGGATGATAGTAAGAACCTTTCGAGATCGATCATCAATGTTTGGGCGGCTGCCCTCTCACTCCGTTCTTCCTGGCGATGACTTGAACAAACCAATCAGGTCCTCAGCCCCTATTCAATTCAAACACATGGTCTGTCTCATGTGCACGATTTCTTTAGGAGTGACGCGGTTGACCACCTTCTTTCTTTGGTATAGGTCGTGTGAAACACGCTGTCCTCGATTCTCGGTCGGCGTGCTTCACTAACCTAGGAATAGTAAACAAACTATCAGGCCATTGCGTCGCGTCCGACTCAATTGCGGGGCTTGTACTCGATGAGTGGGTTCTTGTTTGAAAATCGATTCACCCCGCCCCCGAGTCGGTCCGCGCACCGAGATAACGGGCGACCCTCGATCCGGTTCGACGGCCGAAACGACCAAGCCCCTTTGCCTTTTGGATTGGAGACGACCTTCCGTCCGATACTCCCGACCCGTTCTTGGTGGACCTCAAGCGTCGAACCGCGCAGACCCCTCATGCGCCGAGCGAACCCGAGGAATTGTTGTTACACGATATCTTCAAATAGGTTACGCCGATTCCATGACCCAAGCCTCCCAACGGCTTCCATCTGGGAAACCCTCAAACACCTCGTGCGCCGAGCGAACCCAAACTCACTCACCGATCGGCCGGAGTTTGGGTTTAGGTGTCACAGGTTGTACTCAACCCGTGACGGGGATATGGCTTGCGTTTTACGGATTGAGTACAACCCGTCGCATCCGATTGAGCCCGCCCACCCGTTGCCGAACGAACCCAAGACCCGCGCCGAGCGAACCCAAGCTCGGTGCGCCAAACGAATTGTCATGTACCTTTTGTACACCCAACCTCATGAAAGCTGGTGGACTCGATTGCTTGCAATGACTCGTCCCTTGATAGTGGCTTTCAAATCACCCATATTACCCAATATGAAGACTTTCAGAGTAACCCAACTGCCATTTTGGCAGTCGCGATCGCTTCACGGTTCGCTCCGAAGAAGACCCCTCGCTCACGCCTCGGGCTTCGAAACCCGAAGCGTGAGCGAGGTGCTCCGTTCTGCCCCCTGCGTCAAACAAACCCACCTGCCATTTTGGCAGTCGCGGTCGCTTCACGGTTCGCTCCGAAGAAGACCTCTCGCTCACGCCTCGGGCTTCGAAGCCCGAAGACCCCTCGCTGACGCTTTGAGTTTTGAAGCCCGAAGCGTGAGCGAGGCACGTTCTGCTCCCTGCGTCAAACGAACTCAACTGCCAAAATGGCAGCCTTCCACATGCATTCGGATTCGATTCTGTCCCTCTCATCCCAGGAGGCTCCCCGGTCGCTCCCGTCAAGAGACCAGAGCGGTCGAGTCGTTCCCGTTGAGCGTTGACCATCACCGACCGAACGAAGCCACCTGCCATTTTGGCAGTCAGCGGAGGGCGGACCGTCTCGGACGCCAACGAACCCGTTCATGGAACCAAGTCACACCATTAATCCATATTTATAAAGAGGTTACGCCATCCGAATTGAGCGTCGAACACGTATTACCAAACGAACCCAACTGCCAAAATGGCAGTCTGTGGAGCAATTCAGATCGTTCTCGCCAAGTCACCTTCCTCTGGAGTGCGGAGGCAACCTTGGACGTTCAGCGCGGATCGGGATATCGCCAGAATCGAGCACGACGCCTCGCGGTCCTTCTCTCCATCAGTCCGACCCACTGCACTCTTGACAAAGCAAGGCCGACGCGCAAAGCTACAATGTGGACTGACCAGGACCGAGGGGACGACCCCTTGACGAGTCGGGTTGGTTCCCCCGCCAGTATCTCCTGCCGAAATCCCGAGAGGGCCGACCCCATGTGGCGCAAGGCGGCGATCTTCACCGCAGTCCTGATGTTCTTCGGCACGGCTGCTCACGGTCGCCCGCCCCACAAGAAGGCGATGGCGGATTACTTCGGCCCCAGGCTCGCGCCGAAGCTGAATGATTGCCGGACCTGCCACATCGCCGACGAGTTGGATGATCCCGAGACCAAGCCGCACAACCCCTTTGGCAAGCGGCTCAAGTTGGTCCGCAAGTCGTTGCGCAAGGCAGGCAAGAAGGCTAGCATCCCCGAACGGCTCGACGCCGTCGCCGAGGAAGACAGCGACGGCGACGGTGCGGTCAATGTTCTTGAACTCCTGACCGGCCACAACCCCGGCGAAGCCGACGACATCCCAACCCTCGCCGAACTTGAAACCGGCCGCAAGGCCCTGGCCGAGTTCCTGGCCTCCAAAGGCTCGAAGAACTGGGACCCCTATGAGCCCGTCTCCAGGCCCAAGGTGCCTCAGTCTGACGGCCAATCCCCAGGTCGGAACCCGATCGACGCCTTCCTCGCCGCCGATCTGGCCCAGCGCCACCTGATCCCCAGGCCCGAGGCCCCCCGCGCCATCCTGCTCCGTAGAGTCTTCCTCGACCTGATCGGCCTGCCGCCGACCCTTGAGGAACAGCAAGCGTATCGGAATGACGCCTCGGACGACGCTTATGAACGGGTCGTTGACCGCCTGCTGGCCGACCCTCGCCACGGCGAGCGCTGGGGACGCCACTGGATGGACGTCTGGCGGTATAGCGACTGGGCCGGCTATCAGGCGCAAGTCCGCGACAGCCAACCACATATCTGGCGCTGGCGCGACTGGATCATCGAGTCGATCAACCGCGATCAAGGCTACGACCGCATGGTCCTGGAGATGCTCGCCGCCGACGAGGCCGCGCCTGAGGACCGTGACGCCCTCCGCGCCACTGGCTACCTCGTCCGCAACTACAAGCTCTTGAGCCGCGAGAAGTGGATGCAGGACGTGGTCGATCACACAACCCAGGCATTCCTTGGAGTGACCCTCGGTTGTGCCCGCTGTCACGATCATATGTATGATCCGTTGCTTCAAAAAGAATACTATCAGGTCCGCGCCGTCTTCGAGCCGCACAACGTCCGGATCGACCGCGTTGCCGGTCAGTCTGACGTTGCCAAGGACGGCCTGGCCCGCGCCTTCGACGCCGACCCCGCCGCGAAAACCTTCCTGTTCGTGCGTGGCGACGATCGCAATCCAGGCAAAGACCCGCTCGCGCCCGGCGTCCCTGAAGCCCTCGGCGGCACCTTCCCCCCGATCACCCCGGTCCCCTTGCCCCGGTCGGCCTACGCCCCCGACTCCCGGGCGACCGTCCGCGCCACCTTGCTCGACGACAGCCGCAAGGCCGTCACGGCGACTCGTTCAGCTCGTGAAGCGCTCGACGTCCGCCTGGCGCTCGCCCTGGTCGGCGTCCTTCCAACCGCCAAGGGGCTCGATACCTATTATGCCGCCTTGATGGATTCAAAGATCGCCGAAGCACGTCAACAGGCCCTTGAACCTTTGTTCCGCGCCGAAGCCTTGGAGGAGTCTGGCCGGAAAGACTCGGACGCCTGGCGAACCGCCGCGACCGAAACGACCGCCGCGCAGCGAAGGCTTGCCGCGCTCGAAGCTGGCAAGGCCGAACTCCTCGCTCGCCAAGGAAGACGGGCAACGCCGCCCACCAAACGGGCCGAGGCCGACAAGGCGGCAGCCGACGCCCTCAAAGCCCTGGCCAGAGCCGATGCGACGGAGGCTCTAGCCCCTTCAACCGCGTTCACGCCCCGCGCCATCACTAGCTATCCCACGACCAGCACCGGCCGTCGGCTCGCCTTCGCCCGCTGGATCGCCAGCAACGACAACCCATTGACGGCCAGGGTCGCCGTCAACCATGTCTGGCTCCGTCACTTCGGCAGGGCCATCGTGCCGACCGTCAATGACTTCGGTCACAACGGCCAAGGCCCGTCCAACCCGGCCTTGCTTGACTGGCTCGCGGCCGAGTTCATGGATCAAGGATGGAGCCTGAAATCCCTGCACCGCCTGATCGTCACCAGCGCCGCCTACCGTCGCGACTCGACCCCCGACCCGGCCGGCCTCGCCACCGATCCCGACAACATCTACCAGTGGCGGTTCTCCCCCCGTCGGCTCGAAGCCGAGACCGTGCGCGACGAAGTGCTCGCCGTCTCCGGGCAACTTGACCCGACCATGGGCGGCCCCGAGATCGACCACAACCAAGGCTTGACCATCGCCAGGCGCAGCGTCTACTTCCGCCACGCCGCCGAGAAACAGATGGAATTCCTCTCGATCTTCGACGGCCCCTCCGTGACCGAATGCTACCAGCGCAAGCCGAGCATCCTGCCTCAACAGGCCCTCGCCCTGGTCAACAGTGACCTGACCCTCCGCGCCGCCCGCCTCCTGGCCGGCTCCCTCTCCGCCCGAACCGGCCTCGACCAGGATTCGTTTATCGCGTCCGCGTTCCAGGCCGTCCTGGCGCGTTCCCCCACTCTCGCCGAGCAGGCCGCCTGCCGTCCCTTCCTCAACCAGGCGACGCCGACCCCTGCGTCCACCGATCCCATGCTTCGGGCTCGTGAACATCTGGTTCACGTTCTTTTAAACCATCATGAATTCGTGACGATCCGGTAAATCAAGAGCAATTCAAGATCAGACAAGCCGCGAAGATCAGAAAACGTCGTGACATTTGTGGTGAATTCTTATTTTCTCTCGCCTTCTGGAATCGAGGTCCCATGAGCTCGAAACCCCTTGACCGCGGCCCCCGCCCTTGCCCGGGCGTCACGCGCCGATCGTTCCTGGCCGACACCGGCATGGGTTTCACCGGCCTGGCGCTCGGAGCGATGCTGTTTCGCGACGGCGTCGCCGAGGCGATCGAACCAACGAACCTGACCCTCTTGCCGGCCAAGGCGAAGTCAGTCATCTGGATTTTCATGTGCGGCGGAGTCAGCCACGTTGAGAGTTTCGATCCCAAGCTCGCGCTCAATACGTACGCCGGCAAATCAATCGACGACACCCCTTACAAGGACGTCCTGAACCCCGATCGGCTCAAGAGCATCATCTCCGGCAACCCGAACCACGGCGGTCGGAAAGTCCTCATGGGCTTGAACTCGGGCGTCAAACGCTATGGACAAAGCGGCCTGGAAGTGTGCGACTGGTGGAAGAACATCGGTGAGTGCGCCGACGATCTGGCCGTGGTCCGCTCCCTCTGGACCACCGACAACGACCACGGTGCGCAGCTTCAGTTCCACACCGGCCGGCATGTCCGCGAAGGGGCCCACCCGACCATCGGTTCCTGGATCTCTTACGGCCTGGGCACGCTCAACCAGAACCTCCCCGAATATGTGGTTCTGGGCGATCCGACCGGCGATTGCTGCGGCGGTTCCTGGACCCACGGCGCAGCCTATCTGGGCCCTGAGCATGCCGGCGTGCGCCTGGCCGTCGAGGCGAAGACCCCCTTGCCGTTCGTCGCGCCGCCCCCTGGATTCACGCACGAGGAACAGGTCGCCGAACTGAGCCTGCTCGGCCAGCTCAACACCTTGTCCGGGATCGACTACCCGGACGACGCCGCGCTCCGCGCCCGGATCAAATCCTACGAGCTGGCCTTCGGCATGCAGACCTCGGTGCCCGAGGCGATCTCAGGGACGACCGAGACCGAGGAAACCCGGAAACTCTACGGCCTCGACCGCGACGCCACCCGCCCGTTCGGCACGCTCTGCCTGTCAGCTCGACGCCTGGTCGAGCGCGGAGTGCGGTTCGTTCAGGTCTTCCACGGCGGCGGCGGTGGCGGCGCCTGGGACGCCCACTCCGGCATCAAGGCGAACCACGGCAACCTGTCAGATCGAACCGACTTGCCGATCGCCGGTCTCCTGAAAGACCTCAAGCGCAGAGGGATGCTCGACGAGACGATCGTGGTCTGGGGCACCGAGTTCGGCCGCTCCCCGGGCGCCCAAGGCGACGGCCGCGACCACCACCCTCAAGGCTATTGCGCCTGGCTGGCTGGCGGCGTCATCAAAGGGGGCGTCGTCCACGGCGCGACCGACGAGATCGGCTACCACGCCGTTGAGGACCGCCACTACATCACTGACCTCCACGCCACCGTCCTGCGCCAGCTCGGCCTTGACTCACGCAAGCTCAACGTCGCCGGCCGCCAACGCCTGGAGATCGACTACGGTAAACCCATTGATGACGTGATTGCATAACAAGCGAATTTCGCGGAGAGATCACGAGTGATTTGATATCAGGATTATGTCGTTTATTATTTTATATCATTATTAATTAATTCAGTGGGGATCGAATGAGCCGTGCCCGTGACGAGTATCGTTATGAGAAATTGACCTGGCCTGAGATCAACGACGCAGTGGATCTGGGCAAGGTCTGCATCGTTCCTTGTGGCGCGGTGGAGCAACACGGTCCCCACCTGCCGCTTGATGTGGATCTGGTTTGCCCGATGGGGGTCGCCAACGGCGCCGGTCAGGAAATCTCCGACAAGATGTTGGTCTTGCCGATCGTCCCTTATGGCTACACCGGCCATGTCATGGACTTCCCCGGCACGATCAACACCGACTTCGAGCACTTCATGCATCAGGTGCTCGACATCACCAAGAGTCTGGCCTATCACGGCTTCAAGAAGATCATCCTCTTGAACGGCCACGGTTCGAACATGCCGAACCTTGACCTCGTGGCGCGTCGGACTAATCTGGAGACCGACGCCGAATGCGTTCTGATCGGCTGGTGGAACCTCCTGTCGGTAGACAAGGAGTTCATGCCTCGCTGGCGGCAGAGCAAGTTCCCCGGCGGCTGCTCTCATGCGTGTGAATTAGAGACATCCATGTACTTGTATCTGGATGGAGACAACGTCCGCAAGGACCTGATCAAGAGCGGCGTGATCAGCTTCAATGAAGAAGGCAGCCCGTTCAACTGGGTAGACTTGTTCTCGGCGGGGCCGGCGACGGTCGTCTCCTGGACCAGCAGCTATTCCGAGTCTGGCGTCCTGGGGGACGCTGAGCTGGCGACCACTGAGAAAGGCCGCGAAGTCTATGAAGAATCAGTCAAGCAACTGATCCGATATGTGACCTGGTTCAAGGACCGCCCCAAAGACCAACGTCGTGACTTCCACCGCCGTCCGCCGACGATTCCGATCCCTTGGGGACAGCGACCGATCACGCCTTGACGGCTCAGTCAAGGCCGGAGGCCCCGACCCCCTTGGTTGAGGGCCTCAATCTCGATCAAGCGGTCGATCGGGGCGATCACCAGAAGCTCGTCATCGGGTCCCAGGACTTGATCGTGACCTGGGTTGATATTAACACTCGATGGTCCGTGGTGCATGACAATATTAACTTGTGAAATCTCTTGGATTTCCCCGACCGTCTTACCGACGAGGGCCCCGTCGGGGCAGATTGTCAGGTCGATCAGATGAAGCGAGCGGCCGGCGAGTTGGAAGTCTTGATAGACCTTTCTGCCGGTCGCCGCGGCGACGAAAGCGGGGGCCGAGACGTGGGCGGTTGAGATCACGGGCATGGCGAACGCGCCTCGGACCTTGACGGCCAGCGAATCATCAAACAATCGTAATACGATTCTGGCGTTTTGGTTCAGGTCTCTGGCGGTCAGGCCGGAGTCAAGGTTGGTCAGGTCATCACTTGTGGCCACAATGACTGCCTTGGCTGCGCGGACTCCTGCTTGTTCGAGGATCTTTGGATTTCTCCCGTCGCCCCTGACCAGGGGGACGCCGACGTCGAGCACCTCGTCGAGCAAGGGGAAGTCGGTCCCGGCCCGCTCGACCGCGACCACAAGCTCTCTTAGCGCCAGCAGTTCCTGGATGATCTGGAACCCGACCTTACCCACGCCCACGACGACCGTGTGATTGCGATAGAGCGAGGCGACCATGCGTTGCCACTCCGGGAGCTTCTGTTTCTGGCTGAACGTCAAGTAAGCCAGGCGGATCAAGGAGTCGGCCACCGCTCCCAGGCCGATGATCGGCAAGAGAAAGAACAAGGGCCAGAGATACCATTCATTAGCGAACGGCAGGTATGATTCCAGGAAGATCAGCATGAATACGGAATAGCATGCTTCCATATAAGAAAGCGGTTGATTATGGTAAAAGTAGTGCAGATAGAGCCCACCTGTCAGTACCAACGACCAGAAGACCCCCAAGGACCAACGGAACTCCCGGGCCAGATAGCGTGCGTAGCGGAAGGTGATCCGCCAGGGGTTTGGCACGCGCTGGCGCCCCCTCAGTTTCGCCTGCCTCGATCGGATCAAGGGCGTGTCTCCCGTCTGGCCTGTTCCAGCAGGTCCGCCACCCCAAGCGACCCTGCCCAGAGGTCGAGGTACGCGTCGTCGAGCCTGTCGGACTGGGTCCGCAAGACGCCGAGCACGTCGGTCCATTGTCGCTCAGAGACCTCGCCGCCCAGCCGATACCACTCCAGCTTGAGCAGGATGATGTCCTCCGCCGAGACCACCGAGACCGGCCGTCCGAGGTTGCCGGCCGAGGTAAACTGGATGCGTCGGTCGATCAACGACCGCTCAAAGGGACGGTCCCTTCGAATGAAGACGTCCACCTTAAATCCAATGAACGTATTAATAATATTGAACGTGGAGTGATCTCGGTTCGCCTGACGGATCGCATCAGGACTCAGGTAATAGTCTGGCCCGAACTGGCTGGCAAGCTGGTCCTCCTTGCCCGGGAATGGTTCGGTGGTGATGTCGGCATCGGTCGTGAGCCGTGTATAACCATGAATCGAACTGGCGAGCGATCCGCCCAGAGCATAGACAATTCCCAGCGCATCGAACGCGGCAATCACGCGCTGGACGACCTCTTGATTCTCGATCGGTTGTTCCACGAATTCCGTCTCCACTCGTGGCGGCCGAGGCGAGGGGTCCCCAAGATGGGTTGTCATCCATTCCTCAAGGACCTCGGCATTGGTGGCCCCCGGTCGTCGCAAGCGGACGCCCGCGGCATGAAGAGCCCTTCCGTATCGATACATATCGCCAAGTAGGGTCCACTTCCGCGCTGGCGACATCGCTCGATAAGCTGCCGCCAGCACGCGTTCGGCCTCCGGCGAGGTGTCAGAGACTCCCGTTCGCTTCATTGAGCACCTCGCCGAGACTTCGATCGAGGATCGCCACCATCTCGTCGATCTGCTCGGCCGTGGACACCAAGGGGGGGCCAAGTGCGATCCAGTGCGGATCAAACCGGCAGAGCAGGCCGTTGGTCAGGGCTCGGCGTCCAACCTTGACGCCAAACCCATCCGTGAACGTCTCTTTTGTGGCTGGATCGCGCACGAACTCGACGGCCTGAAACAGCCCTTTGCCCCGGACGTCGCCAATGACTCCATGAGTCTCGGCCATCCGAACGAGTCCCGCCCGCAAGCGGTCCCCTTGGGTGCGGGCATTGTCAAGCAGGTCGCGTTCGAGGATCTCACGTAAGACCGCGATCCCCGCGGCGCAGGAGATCGGGTTCCCCTCGAAGGTGTGCCCTTCAACGAACCCGGGGTTCTCTTCGATCGGCCCCCAGAAGGCTTCGGCGATCGGGGCTCGACAGATCAAGGCCGACAACGGGGCGTAGCCGCCGCTGAGCCCCTTGGCGACGCAAAGAAGGTCGGGGACCACGCCGAAGGTCTCCGCCGCGAACATCCGGCCGGTACGGCCGATCCCGGTGATGATCTCATCAAAGATCAGCAAGACGTTATGGCGGTCGCACATCGCCCGAAGCATCGGCAAATATTCATTTGGTGGATCGATCACCCCGCCGGTATGGCCGATTGGCTCGACCATGATCGCGGCCACCGTGTCGGGGTCTTCCATCTCGATCACTCGCTCAATGATCGAGGCACAGGTGATTCCGCATTCCGGATACTTCTGGCCGAACGGGCAACGATAGCAGGTCGGCGGGAAGACGTGAAGGAACCCGGGGGCCATCGGCTCATTCACGGTCTTCCGACCCTTCAGGCCCGAGGCGGACAGTGAACCAAGCGTCGAACCGTGCCATGAGAGATATCGGCTAATGATCTTATATTTTCCAGGTGATCCCGTTAACCGATGATATTGTCTTGCCATCTTGATGGCAGCTTCAGTCACTTCCGAGCCGCCGCACCCGAACTTCACCGCTTCCAGGTCTCCGGGCGCCAGGTCGGCCAGCAGGTTGGCCAGTTGCACCGCCAAGGGGTTCGTGCCGTGCATCGGCGGCGAGAAGGTAAGGACATCGAGCTGGCGGCGGATTGCTTCAATCACTCGCCGGTTGTTGTGGCCGACCGAGGCGACGTAGATCCCTGAGAGCCCGTCAAGATAGCGCGTGCCGTTCACGTCCCAGTAATGGACCCCGTCGGCGCGGGCCATGATCAAGGGCTGCTTTGACCACTCGGCCATCTGATCGCGCACGAAGATCCGTCGCAGGAACTTTGCCTCAGTCGTCTGAGCGTCGGCAATCAGATCGGGAATCGCGTCCACCGTGGCCATCAGTCGAAGTCTCCGCTTGACAGTAGAGGATCGCCATCAACGCATACAGCTTCGCAACACGTACCAAGTCACTGATCGAGGCCCATTCCTCGACCGTGTGTTGTCCCCCGGCTCGGGGACCGTGGGTGATCGCGGGCACTTTCGCCAGGGACCAAAAACTGTTGCCGTCGTCCACGAACGGTTTCGCCCCCGTCGGCAAAGCGCGACCGGCGGTCGTCTCGTAAGCGGATTGGAACATGGGCACAAATGGATTGGCCTGATCCAGCATGAAGGCGTCGCGGACGACCTGCCAGCGCAGTTCAATTGTCGTGCCGGTCGCGTGCTCCAGGCCGGTTACAAGAGCACGAAACTCGCTCTCCACATCAGACTTTGCAGTTCCCGGCAGCCACCGCCTGGTTCCTTCGAGTACACATTCATGGGGATATTGATTATAGATCTCACCACTATGGAACTGACCGATGAAGACGCTCGACGGGCCTGCGATCGGGTCGGTCGAGAGGCTTGAGAGTTGGCGGTCGAGTTGTCCGAGCCTGGCCACGAATTCAGCCCCAGCGGCAATGACGTTGGGCTCATCGAGCGGTCGCATGACCTCGTGGACTGGCGGGCCTGGACGCCTGATCGTGGCTTTCCAGCAGGCCTGACCCCGGCCGACGACCGGCAACCGGTCGCTGAGCGGCTCGGGAAGGAGGACCGCGTCACCAACCAGGCCGTCGGTAATCAGGCGGTCGAGCTGGCGGCCGTCGCCCCAAGGGGCCTCGTGAAGGTCGTGCGCCGTCAGCAAGATCGATCCGGCAGCGAGCAGCCCAGAATCCCGGACGGCCCGAAGCGCCTCGATCGCGGCGGCGAGCCCGCCTTTCATGTCCGAGGCCCCGCTGCCTTTCAGCAAGTCTCCCTCGACGCTCGGCGGCACAAATGGCAAATGGACTGTATCCAGATGCCCATTGTACTGAAGGGTGCGCCCGGTACTAACTCCTGCATACGTCACGGCCAAGGCTGGGGCCGACGGATGCCCCCCCTGAGGACGCTGGACCTGGAAGCTGTCAGCCGCCAATAACTCGTCGAGCCGCTCAAGCACGTCGCCAGCAGCCCCGGTTGGGCTGGGCACTTCGATCAAGCGAGTGGCCGTCTCGACCAGGCGACGACGGTCGATAGCCTGTTCCAGTCGTTCGAGAATTTGTGCGTTGAGTTCCATGATCGGCTGATTGTAACCGGCCGATCCACGGTGTACCACCATCTTCAACGCCGATGGGCCTGGAACAACAATTCAAAATAAGAGAATGCGGGGTTAGCCTGGAAATTTTGATTGCGGAACGAACCGATTCGGGGTAGCTTCCAATCGGACTCGTCGTCCTTGACGGCTGAGTCGGGTTTAGCGGCGTTGTGAACGAAATTTTCCAGACCCTCCACCGTTTCATGACTTTTCCGTGCGTAATCATACTACCAAAATAGATTAGAATTCATTAATTGTCTTAATGCCTTGGATCCTAAATCTCTGAGACTTCCAGGAGCCGCAGCGAATGACCAGCGCCGAAGCCTTGAAAGAGCAGCTTGACCGCTTTCGCGCCGACTTCGATACGCTCAGACGCGAGGTCGGCAAGGTGATCGTCGGACACGAAGCGATTATTGAAGGAACCCTGATCGCCCTGATCGCGGGCGGCCACGTCCTGCTCGAAGGCGTGCCCGGCTTGGGCAAAACCTTGCTGGTCAAGACGCTCTCCGACGCGCTCCATCTCAAATTTCAGCGGATTCAGTTCACGCCCGACCTGATGCCCGCCGACCTGACCGGCACCAACGTCGTCCTGGAAACCCCCGAAGGCGGCCGGCGATTCGTCTTCCAGGAAGGGCCGGTGTTCGCCAACCTGCTTCTGGCCGACGAGATCAATCGGGCGACTCCCAAGACCCAGTCGGCCTTGCTCGAAGCGATGCAAGAGAAGACCGTGACCGTCGCGGGCAAGACCAACGAATTGCCCAGGCCGTTCTTCGTCCTGGCCACGCAAAACCCCTTGGAAATGGAGGGGACGTACCCCTTGCCCGAGGCGCAGCTCGACCGCTTCTTCTTCAAGCTGCTCGTCCCTTTTCCAAACGCCAGCGAGTTGGAAGCGATCCTCGACCGCACCACCGAAGGGACGACCCCACGCGCCGAGCCCGTACTCGACGGCGCACGCATTCTGGAACTCTCCACGCTCGCCCGTCAGATCCCGATCGCTGACGACCTCCGCCGCTACGGCATCCAGATCATTCTGGCGACCCACCCGGAAAAGGAGGCAAGCACCGAGATGACCCGCCGCTACGTCCGCTACGGATCGAGCCCGCGAGGGGCGCAAACCTTGATCCTCGCGGCCAAGATCCGGGCCATTCTGGATCAGCGTTACCACGTCTCGCGCGACGACCTCCGCTCCGTCGCCCTTCCCGCCTTGCGGCACCGCTTGATCCTCAACTTCGAAGGGCAGGCCGAACACATCACGACCGACGAGGTTATTGAGAATATCCTCGAAGAAATCGAAGCCCCGGCAATGGCAGTCTGAGTCGAGGTTGACGTTCCGCGTCGCAACCTATTCGTCGACGTCCTGGGTGGTTCCCGTCATGCCTCTCTTCGGTTCCGAGTTCCTCAACAAGCTGGAATATCTCTCGCTCGTCTCGAAGCGGATCTTTCGCGGCCAGCTTCTGGCCCAGCGGAGGACGAAGCAGCTTGGCGGCGGTATCGAGTTCGCGGACCATCGGGAGTACACCCCTGGCGACGATTTCCGTTATCTCGACTGGAACGTCTTCGCCAGGCACGATGAATTGCTCTTGAAGCGGTTCCAGGAGGAAGAAGACCTCCATGTGTACATCTTCCTTGATTGCTCGCGCAGTATGGGTTTCGGCAAGCCGTCCAAGTTTGACCTGGCTCGCCAGGTGGCTGCCGCCCTGGCCTATATCGCCCTGGCCG
>JBDTIR010000545.1:0-4539 GCA_039936275.1 Isosphaeraceae bacterium
GTCGGGTTACAATTCCCAAAGATGCCTCGCTCACGCGTCGGGTTACAATTCCCGAAGCGCTCGTCGCTCACGCGTCCACCAATCGAAACCCGACGCGTGAGCGAGGGAGCTTCTTCGAGAGCGAGCCGTCAAGCCATCTTTGGCCACTCGCCATCAAGCAAGGCTTACCTCGGCGCGCAACGGTCCCTTTGGTTTCGAGGACGTCTTACGATTGAATTGCCAATGAGCCGTCGGAAAAGGGCAAGATCCGATCAGCCGGCGATCGCCCGGAGTTTGCGGGCGGCCTTCTCGCGAGCACGGCGAGCCTTGCGGTTGACGGGAGCCTGGGGCCTCGGCAAGGCCGATGCGAGCGGGACGGTCGAAGCAGAAGGAGCCGGCGACGTCGAACGATTGCCGACCGACTCAACCAGGGCGGCCAGCATCGCCATGACCGGTTTGCCTTCAAAGGGAGACTCCGTGGACAGACTCGATTCGGGTTCCGGTTCCGGTTCAGGTTCAAGGGCCAGAGAGTTGATCTGAGCCTTGAGCAGGGCGATCGGATCGGGTTCGATCGTCAAACAGGTCACGGGTTCGGACTCAACGACTCGTTCGGCGCGAGACTGGCGGAATGAGTTCAACGCCTCGTTGTAGACCTTGCGGAGCTTGGTTTCATAACGCTGGAACCGGAGGTATTCCTTCGAAGGACGAAGCGGGTAGCCCAGTCGGGTGAGTTCCCGTTCCTTGGCGTCGAGCGGTTCGAGCGCATCAACCATCAAGTTGTGAATGGCGTCGGCGTGCTCGCACATGAGGACGACCTGATCGTTGGGATCGGCCGAAGGGGTGAGCGTAGGATACGAAGCGCGCAGATCAGGGCCGACGCCCATCAAGGTCGCGGCCAGGTTGCATTGGGTCTCGTCCCAACCGATCTTTTCCACCAAGGGAACGCTTAAAGCGTCCCAGCGGGCCAAGATCCAGCGGCAGCCTTGCGCGGTCTCGCGCAGTCGGCTGGCGGTTCGAGACGGGTCTTTGGGCAGGCGAGCGGCGATTTCCTCAACGGCTCGCGTGCGGTCTTCGTCCCAGCAGAGGTCGGCGCGGTCGGCCATGTCGTCAAGTTCGGCGCGGAGCATAAACTGGCAGTAATCGAGTCTGGCGGCGGCGTCGGCGACCTGGCCGAGCAACCAGGCTTGACGATCGTTGTCGGGATGATAAGCATCGATCAGCATTTTCTGATGTTTGGCCACAGCCTCGGTGAGATGAGGCGGAACCAGGCCGTGTTCGCTGCGCATGCCGTGGGT
Source organism: Isosphaeraceae bacterium (assembly GCA_039936275.1). GTDB lineage: Bacteria > Planctomycetota > Planctomycetia > Isosphaerales > Isosphaeraceae > JBDTIR01. Next base: position 1,275 of record JBDTIR010000545.1, read on the forward strand.
CAAGGAGTTCAATCGAGCCGCCAGCTTGCCGGTTTCGGTTTTGGGGCCGGTGGATTTCTGAGCGTTACGCTGGTTGGCCAGGCGTCGGGCGTCGCTGCAAGACATGGGAGTAATCCTCCTCGGAACGGTAGCTAAAACCGGGTTTAACAGCCCGCCTCGCAGCGTGCGGCGTCCATTGAGGAACGCCGGTCGCGGTTGGCGGTTCTTGGGAACGACAACCTACACCATCGCGCATCGGGTTCCTGGTTATCACTTTGTTCTTGAAAAATGGAAAAGGAGAATGGCCGGGGCTTGGCGTCGGGCAGCCGTCCCAGCCAAGTCTTGGTTTTGAACGGACCGCAGAATGGCGGCCCGACTTTTAGGGGTGTGTCCTTCTCGTTCTGGTGAGACAGGGTCACACGTTGTCGAACCCAAAATCCGTGAGAATGACTCAATCTGGAAACGAACGCCGGTTGACGCCGAGACGTTGGCCCCTTACCGTCAATCGACGACATGCGGCGGCCTTGCTTGAGCGTTCCCCTTTTCAACTGGATTGCGCGATGGTCACTCTCTTCCATGACCCGAGCATGCTCGATCACGTTCCGGCCCGGGGCCACCCTGAGCGACCGGAACGGCTCCAGGCCGTCCTTCGCCATCTGAATCGGACAGGACTGAAGGCGGCTTGTCCGGCCGGGATCGTCAGGCCCGCCACGAACGACGAATTGCTCAGGGTGCATACGGCCGGCCACCTTGCCCAGATCGCGAGCTTCGGGGCAGGGGGGGGCGGGTCGATCGAGCAAGACACCTGGATGTCAAGCGGCTCAGAACACGCCGCGCGCATGGCCGCTGGAGCGGTGGTCGAGGCCGTCGCGCATGTCGTCGCCGGGCGCGACCAGCGGGCGCTCTGCTTGGTCCGACCGCCAGGACACCATGCCAGGGCCGATGGGCCGATGGGTTTCTGCCTGTTCGGCAACGTCGCAGTCGGCGCGGCGGACGCGGTTGAGCGGCTCGGCCTCGACCGGATCTTGATCGTGGATTGGGACGTCCATCACGGTAACGGCACCCAGGAGATGTTTTACGACGACCCCCGGATCGGCTTCCTCTCGGTCCACCGTTACCCGTTTTATCCAGGCTCGGGCGCGGCCGACGAGACGGGACACGGCCCCGGTCTGGGGACTACGCGCAACGTCCCTCTGCCCGCCTCGGTGCGTCGGCAAGACTACCGATCGGCCTTCCGCAAAGGCTTGGAAGAGATGGCCGGTTTGATTCGGCCCGACTTGATTCTGATCAGCGCCGGGTTCGACGCCCATGCGGAAGACCCGGTCGGCGGTCTTGGGCTTGAGGTGGATGACTTTGTGGATCTGACCAGGGCGGTGATTGACGTGGCTGAGGTCCACGCGGGAGGGCGGATCGTGAGTGTTCTGGAAGGGGGTTACAACCCTTCGATTCTGGCGGGTTGCGTTGAGGCCCACCTTCGCGCCCTCGGGGCGGGAGCGGCGGCTTCATGAGTGCGATCGAGACGCAGGAGGCTCAATCCGTCGAGCCCAAGGCTCTGCGCCGACGGTTCCCGATGGCCGCGAGGATTGTCGTCGCCATGATTTTGGGGGCCGCGTTCGGGGTCTGGCAAGGGGAGCGGGCGGCCCCACTCGGGCAGGTTGGCTCGGTCATCATTGACCTGATTAAAGCCCTGGCGGCCCCTTTGCTCTTGTTCGCCGTGCTTGACGCTTTTCTCAGGACCCGGGTTCGGGCGAGAAGCGGCCTGATCATGGTCGGCATCTCGCTGTTCAACGCCGTGCTGGCCTTGACCATCGGCCTGACCCTGTCGAACCTGTTGCGGCCTGGCGACCATATGGCCGTGAGCGCGACGAGTCCCGAGGCCGTCGCCAGAATCGCGGCGCAGGCCAAGGAGATTGACTTCCTCAAGGAACTGATCGGTTACTTGCCGACCAGCGTCGTTCGGCCGTTCGTGGACAACGTGATCATCACAATCGTGATCCTGGCCGTACTCTTCGGCGCGGCCCTGCGCAAGGTCAAGAATGAGCAAATCGCGCGCGGCGAGCATGGTTATCAGGTGATGGAGGCGTTCCTCGCCGTCGCCTTTCGAGCGACGGAGGTCACGCTGGGCTGGGTGATCGAGTTGATCCCGTTGGCCGTCTTCGGCGTGGTTGCCAGAACGGTGGGGCTCCAGGGATTCGCCCCGTTGCGTGGCCTGGCGGTGTATGTTGGCGTGGCGGTCCTGGGCCTGGCAATCCAGGTTTTGGTGGTCTATCAAGCGTGGCTCGTCCTCGTGGCCCGCAAGTCGCTCACCTGGTTCTGGAGCGGTGCCAAGGACGCCGTGGTTTACGCCCTGGGGGCGAGCAGCAGCCTGGCGACCTTGCCCGTGACCTTGCGGAGCCTGGACCGGATGAAGGTCTCACCCCAGTCGGCCCGCCTGGCGGCCTGCGTGGGCACGAACCTGAACAACGACGGCATCTTGCTTTATGAAGCGATGGCGGTGCTCTGCGTGGCCCAGGCCCACCATATTTCAATGAGCCTCGATCAGCAAATTCTGGCCGCCGCGGCCTGCGCGATCGCCGGGATCGGGATCGGCGGCGTGCCGGACGCCGGTCTGATCTCCCTGGCCATCGTGCTGGCGACGGTCCACCTTCCGGTCGAACTCTTGCCGCTCTTGCTGACTGTGGACTGGATCCTGTCACGGTGCAGGGCCATGACGAACGTCATCAGCGATATGCTGGTGGCCGTCTTGCTCGATCGGTTTGGCGCGAGTGATGAGAAACCCGAGGTTCAGCGGGAAGGGGCCTCCGTAGTGAACGGAAGCCCCACAATTGACCCCGACGGGATTTGAACCCGTGTTGCATGCGTGAAAGGCATGTGTCCTAGACCAGGCTAGACGACGGGGCCTGTTGGCCAAGGCCGGGACTTAGTCTACACGGACGACCCGGTTGAGGTCAAGCCGACGTCCCTTGAGATTTTCGCGAAGAGTTGATCGCCTTGCCAGACGCCCTTCGGCTTGTTAGCCTTGGCGTTTGATCGTTGGCGAGAGCACGTCGGGGGAAGACCGCGATGATTCGCATCCTGTTGGTGACCGGCGACGCGGGCGAGGCGCAAGAGATCTATTACGCCAAGTATCGTCTGGAAGAGGAGGGGTGGCAGGTCCAGATCGCTGCGCCTGCCAAGCGGGCATTTCTGTCGGTCGTCCACGACTTCGAGCCCGGGTTCGACACGTATACGGAGAAGCCAGGGTATCGGGTCGAGGCCGATCTGGGGTTCGACGAGGTTGATCCAT